>JBBDTA010000079.1:0-35065 GCA_040904605.1 Paenibacillaceae bacterium | reverse complement strand
CTGTTGTTTCACCAATTTTGGTACTCATCGATATTAATGCAATCGTTTCATTCGGAGAAACAAGCTGCAAAAATTGCGGGTTTGTTTCTAATGCTACTAATTGCGGAGTTAAATCAACTACGGATTTCCAAGCTTCTTGGAAGCTCTCGAAGGTTCGACTGAAAATCCGTTCCATAACGACGGTCTCAATTTCAGTCAGACTATTAATCTTAGCTGGTGACGTACCTATTCCACCAAGCAATCGATCTAACATCGCATAGGCGACATTAGGGTGAACCTCCAGTACCATTCGACCTTCGAGTGGTTCCGCTTCGAATACATTCAGTATCGTCATCTTGGGAACCGATCGAATAAACTCATCATAAGGGAGTTGGTCAACACTGACAACGCTTATTTGTACAAAAGTCCGGAGTTGTGCTGAGAAGTACGTTGTTAAATACCGTGCAAAATTTTCATGCACACGAGTTAAGCTTCTTATATGGTCTTTTGAGAAACGTACAGCTCTCTTAAAATCATAGGAACGCACTTTTTTGGTGCTTTCCTCTTTCTTTAGCTCTTCCGCATCCATTTCACCGGAGGAAAGCGCAGCTAAGAGGGCGTCGATCTCATTCTGAGATAATACATCTACCAATGGGGTCACCCCTTTATTTGAACCTGGTGGAAATCATGATAGAACTTTACTAGTAATATTAACCTGTCTGACTTTCCCTTTATCCAGCACTTGATTGATCTTATTCAATAGTGTAGAGCTTATATAGTCAAGTCCAGAACTACCTTGCGCTTGCTCTACAGTTAAATCAGATAGAGTTTGGGTAATAATTGCTTTAATCTTAAAATCTAATAATACAAACTCTTCTTTAGCACTCTCATTACTAAGCTCAAAAGTAAAACTGATTTTAACAAATTCACCAGAAGTTAGATTGGTCAGAATATCATTCATATCGACAGAAAGCTCTTTCGTTTCTAAAGCTGTCAACTTAACCCCTTCTACCTGTTCAACACTTTGCTTCGCTTGCTTACTCGGATCCTCACTCGAGTCTTTAAACAGGTAATTCCATAATAGGAATGCAGCAAATACAATGAGCGTAATAACGACAAATATCATGATGACCCATGGCAGCATTTTCTTAAACACCAGTCATTCCTCCGGTTCTTCCTGACTATATGATTTTATCGCTAAGCGAACAGACCCTATAGCACTCATATATGTTTTTACTAAGATTACCACATCTTGCGCCTTTTCGAGAACCATAAATTTTTTGCCTGTTGTAAGTGTAATAATTGTGTCTGGTGTTTCTTCAATTGTCTCGATCAGAATTGCATTCACAAGAAAGGGTGAGCCATTAAGTCGAGTAACTCGAATCATATGCTTCATCTCCAATCTCATTCACAAAGGATCATCTAGAGGAGCGGACAAGCTCCTCTATCTAACTCTGATCCTTGCTCATGTTATCCCTTTTAGTTTAACGCTTCAGATTTACAACTTCTTGTAGAATTTCATCAGAGGTTGTAATAATTCTCGAATTGGCTTGAAAACCTCTTTGAGCAACAATCATTTCCGTGAATTCAACCGTTAAGTCCACATTAGACATTTCTAGTTGTCCAGCGATAATCGAACCTGTTCCGGTTTCAATGTCATCTGCCAAACCAAGCTCGAACTCACCGTCAGGCATTGCATTAGGTGTAACCTGATACATATTGCCACCTAGCTTCTCAAGACCAGCTGGGTTAGTAATTTTCACAACACCTACGAATACTCCAGATGCTTCCGAAGTACCATCCGCATTAACGGCAATGATCTCTCCACTCTGAGATATGGAGAATGCTTTAACTTCCTCATCCAATGTAATTGGCTCTCCATCTGAACTAATTACCAGCATACCATCTCCATTAACGAGTTGACGGCTAGCATCTAACATGAAATTTCCTGATCTGGTTAAGAAGGCGACTTCTTGATCGGCGGATGCCTTAACAGCGAAGAATCCATCTCCATTAATCCGAAGATCTGTTGGCACATTCGTAGTCATAGCACTACCTGGAGTGTGAATGGTATCAATAGCGCTTATAGATACCCCCAGTCCTACTTGTTTAGCGTTGGCACCGCCACGACCATCTGCTGGCGCAGTAACACCAGACATCGTCTGACTTAGAATATCCTTAAACATAACTCGACCAGCTTTGAATCCTATCGTATTAACATTAGCAATATTGTTACCAATTACATCTAGTTTAATTTGAAATCCTCTCATACCGGATATTCCTGAATATAATGACCTCAACATGGTTTTGTTCCTCCTGAAAAATTAGATGATCACGCTAGTGGTCGATAAAACTACTTCGTAAGTATAAAGCTCGCAAGCCAAATGATTGTTTATTATCCGCTGCTTCAGTCAGTCCACAGCTTGAGGCTTCCATACTCGGGCCAGCCTCTCATATCGTTATTATGAGATAATTACTGCGCTATCGATTTGCGTGAATACATTATCTTTCATTTGATTACCTTCTATTGCTGTAACCACTGTTCTATTCTTAATGTTCACAATTAACGCAACATCTTGAATAAGGATGAGTGATTCTTTAGAGCCCTTTGCGGCAGCTTTATCAATTGCTGTTTCAAGCTTATTCAACTGTTCTACACCAAAGCGGATCCCTCGTTGCTGTAAACGAACTTCAGCGTGATTACTGAATTTAACCATCGTCCCATCGAGAATGTTCTGAAACGACTTCTGTCCGGTAGGTAACTGCCCTTGTGCAACAGGTGTAGATTTACGACCTAATTGTCCTGGCGGAGCAATATGAGGGAATAATTGGCCAGCTCTTATCGGCTCTATCATTGTACATGATCTCCGTTCTCATCATCACGAGATGACTTCATTACTCACAGCTGAGCTTTCATTCTTCACAGCAAGGATCCTGCTGATCAAGATCTCTTCTCCATCAACAACTGCGAATGATTCACCGCTTATCATTGATATTGAATCGACTGTTCCACTCTTAATAATTCCTTCTGATCCATTGACAGAAGTAGTCTCCCATTCGATCGATTTACCTATCAGAGTAGCAGTGAAGCCGATTGAATTCTTCAGTTCTTTCAATTCAGTGGACATATTCATCAGCTGTTCAACAGATGTGAATTGTGCCATCTGAGCAATAAACTCTTTATCTTCTAGTGGCTTCATTGGATCTTGATTCTTAATCTGAGCTACTAGAATTTTCAGGAATTCATCTTTTCCTAACGAATTCTCTTGGCCCGCTTTTGCAGAACTTTTATTATCTGCAGAGTAATATGGCCATATATTGGTTGTACCTTTCACATAATCCGCCATATGCTATTCTCCCCTCCTACGCTGTGGCGTTGAAAGTATTACCATAAGCTAAACGATTTACTCGGACAGCTTGATCCATCTCTAACGAAAAGTCGGCTCCGAATTGATCATAATCTCTGGCGTTTTTCTTCCCATTCTGAGCAAATTGCTGAGAGGTCTGCTGTTGTCTTTGATCTTGGAACAAGCTGGATCCTAAATTGTTCTGCTGATCAACTTCTAGCTTATCTACTTGTAATCCTTGTTGCTGCAATGAAGCTCTTAACTGTGGTAGCTGTAATTCTAATAAATCTCTTGCTTGTGCAGATTCCGCTATAAAGTGTGCTGTAATTTGACCGTTAAGTACAGAAATTCTCACATCGACTTGTCCGAGATGCTCTGGAACAAGTGATATCTTGGCCTCTGAGCTGCCATTTAATTGAGTAATACTCATGTTCTTAACTAGAATACGAGTCATCTCTTCAGCAAACTCTTGAGCAGAAACTGAATGAAGCGAAGGTTCTGCTTTAGCTGTTACGACAGCTAATTTCTGAGAATCAGAAAGCTGTGTAAGTGTCAACGTGACATTCTCTTGTTGAGTAGTGCTAGCATCTATTGTCATTGTTGATACTTCACTTATAACTGGTGTTTCGACTACGTTGCTTACATTAGGATTAACAACTACAGTTTTGACGTTGTGGCTAATATAAGCCAAACGTTGTAAGAGCTGTGATTGTGACCCTTTCGGTTCTTGCTGGTTCAGGGTATCTCCAGTATGAGTTGACGATGATGAGCCCTGTGATTGTTGAATGTTGCTAAAGCTTGTACTGGTTGCCTTGTCCGTTTTCGATCCTTCCAACTTATTAGCTTCAACACTAGTGCTAGGTGCAGCTGTAAGAGCAGGGGACGACTCCGATAACTTAGTCGTCATCATCTTCGCTTCTGAGCCTATTTGTTGAACGATAGGACTTGTTAGGCTAGCTTCAATAATAGTACTAGGTGCAGCTGTAAGAGCAGGGAACGATTCTGAAAGCTTACTCGTCAACATCTTCAATTCTGAGCCCAGTTGTTGAACTATAAGACTTGTTGGGTTACTCTCAAGAAGTTCCAGATAACGATTTAATACAACTACGAGCTCTTTTGCAGGAATAGGCTTTAATTCTGTTTGCTGAGCTGCAGTTGTCAATATTTCTTGAAATTGAACTGGTTTTAGTGTGGCAGTCTGTTCTTGAGTCAATAGCTGCTCGGCTTTAGTCAACCACTGTTGAAGCTCGGGCTGCTCCATAAAGCTTTGTAGTTTTTCGGTACCCAGAGATTGAATCACATTCAGTAAATTCTGAATGGTTGTCTCCATTTCTTCAATAGTAGGCTGTGAGGTAATCAGGCTGATGATAGTCGAAGGAAGAATAGCCGAGACCATCGAAGCTGCAGCATCCGTTGGAACCTCAGCTTGTTCTCCAGAAGTTTGTCCCTCAATTACCTTAATCAGTGCTTGAACAAACGTACCCGATCCCGTGTCGCCACTTGTGGAGCTAGTAACAGTACCACTAGTGGTGCTTGTTGTTGCTGCTGTTTTGGAAGAAGGCGTTTGAACTTGTACATTCTGCATATCCATATTTTTCACCTCCTCTCCCTGTAAGTATGTATGGAAGCGTCATTTGCCCAGCTTATTCGCTAGTGTCGCTGCATCCCCTGTGGATAATTCAGCTATTGCCGCAAGAATATTAGATCTGGAGGCATTATCCATCGCATTGAGTAATGAGACTACCTTTGTGCTATTCGTCTTATTCAACTGAAGCAGAATTTCTGCTGCGCTATCTACTGTCATCGCTGAGAAGGTTTGAGCCAACTCCTCGTTTGTTAATTTCGTTGTTGCTTCAGGGTCATCTTTGGCAGTTCGTTCATCTCTGGCAATTTTTGCTTGCTCCTCCCAATCCTTACGGGTCAACTCGTTTACATCTTTTAATTGAATGGATGCATCGGCTGCAGTTTTGGGATTCATCTTCTCCAGTACACGACCTTGATCATCTGAGCTCATCTCATATAATACTAATACCAGCTCGGGCATAGTTAAATTTTCAAGGATAGGTGCAGATTTACTTGTTGTCATACCCGCATACATAGCGGCTAGGCTCTTTAATTGTTTACGATATTCTTCACTATTCATTGCTATGGATTCCTGTTCAAGAATGAGCTTCTCTACACTTGCTTCTAGTTGGGCAATTTGTTCATTACGATTTTTCATTTCGGTCTCAAGTTGCAATATCTCATTATCTTTTTCCGTTGCAGAAGCTGCTAAATCCTTGATTTGCTGATCCATTTGAATTGATTCATTAGCTGGATTGCCTGATTGTGTATCAGTTCTTTGTTCTTTAGGCACTATATTATTTATTATCGGAATATTCCTTCCAATACTGTATACAACATTTTTCACATCATAATCGAATAGAGTAAAAAGAACACCAATAAGTATAGCAGCGAACAATACAGGAAGTAATATAATATATATAAATCTCTCTAATCTGCCATAAGATGATTTTTCCAAGTCATTGTCCATTGCTATCTCCCCTCTCTATATTCAACTTTATAAATCCTGCACTATTCATTTGGTCCAGTGTCTACTTGACGCCATCTCATCCATTTCCTGTTGATCCTTTTTCAATGAGGTTGCTGTAAACAGATTTAATGCTTTTTCCCTAACTTTAATCCAAACCTTCTCATCAACAGATCGATCCATCAGCAAGGACTGTTTGCCTTGCACGTTTACTCGTGCGTCTTGAACCTCAGCTTGCTTGCGTTCAATCTGTTTTTCCAAATGAGTAATATAACCTTGGATAAATTGAATATCGACAATTGGAGTGGGCGTTTCCGAACTACGGCTTAGCTGTTCATGCTGCCTTGCTATTTCGTCGTTCAGCTCCAGAAGAAATTGCTCCTCATCTCTAAGCTTACTAAGTGCTTGAGATAATAGCCACTCAGCTTGTGTTTTTTCATTGCCTTTCAAATCAACGATTTTCTGTAGAGGAAATCGAAATTTCATGATCAGATCAACTCCTTACGAAGGATATAAGGTTAAGCGAACATCTCGATCAGCTTGGACTGCGCTTCAGCTAGTCCGACCTTCTCGGTTGTCCTCTGCTTAGTATAATTCCAGATCGTCTGAATATAGGAGATAGCTTGATCAATTTGGGAATTGGAGCCACGTTGATAAGCGCCAATATTGATAAGGTCTTCTGATTCCCTGTATATCGTTAACATCCGTTTAAGCTGATCTGCGGCTTCTTCTTGTTCTTCCGAAATAATCTCTTTCATAACACGACTTACACTTGCCAGTACATCGATAGCAGGATAATGACCCTTGTTAGCCAGACCACGATCTAACACGATATGTCCATCAAGTATACCTCGTACGGCATCCGCAATGGGCTCATTCATATCATCACCATCAACTAGAACGGTGTAGAAGGCTGTTATCGACCCTTTCGTTGCGGTTCCTGCTCTCTCTAGCAGTTTGGGTAGATTAGCGAATACGGAAGGTGTGTATCCACGTGTAGCGGGAGGTTCCCCAATAGCCAAACCTACCTCTCTCATAGCCATCGCATAACGAGTAACAGAATCCATCATCATCATAACATTGAGTCCTTTATCACGGAAAAACTCAGCTATCGCTGTAGCAATGAGTGCCCCCTTAATTCGGATTAATGCAGGTTGATCAGAAGTCGCTACGATGACTACTGAACGAGCTAATCCCTCAGGTCCAAGATCGCGTTCAATAAAGTCAAGTACCTCTCTGCCCCGCTCTCCAATCAGTGCGATCACATTCACATCAGCTGATGTGTTCCGGGCTACCATCCCGAGCAAAGTACTCTTACCTACACCAGATCCAGCAAAAATACCGACACGTTGTCCCTTACCAATCGTTAGTAGACCATCAATGCAACGTATTCCCACGCTAATCGGCTCTAATACTCTAGGTCTTCGAAGCGGGTTACTCGGAACATTGTGCGTAGAGTATTCTGTCATCTTAGATGGCAGTAAGCTCTCGTCCAAGGGTTCACCTAATCCATTCAGCACCTTGCCCAGCAATTCAAATCCAACCTTTACCGATAATGGACGTCCAGTTGCAACAACTTCACAGCCTGGGCTGATTGAATGCAATTCACCTAATGGCATCAGAATAACTCGATTATCACGAAAGCCAACAACTTCAGCGATAATTGGCTTTGAGCTTTTTGATGTATAAATGTGACACACATCACCCACACCAGCTTCAGGACCTTCAGATTCAATCGTCAATCCAATAACCTGTGTTACTTTTCCATTAATTCGAATGGGGGCTATTCTGGATATTTGATCTAGATATTTAGAGGAATCTAAGATAGGTTTATTGCTCAACAGATTCATCTCCCCGTCTCGCAATATCCAGCAACGCCTGTTTGATTTCAGTTAATTGAGTTTCCACTCTAGCATCAATCGTACCAAAATTGGTTTTGATTACACATCCATAGTCTTTAATTGAAGCATCTGGATATATATGCAATTCAGCTTGAGGGTCAATCGTATAGGATAATTCCTCACGAACGCTCTGAATATACGCGAATTGGGCCGGGGCAACGCATATAGCAATCGTTCCCTTCTCACTGCTGCGTTGTAAAGCCTGTTTCACCATATCGATAATCCAGTCCGTAGACTGATCCAGTTTCTTAGAAATAATTTTCTCAGCAATACCACAGCTCATCTCGAGCAGGAAAATTTCCGCGTCTAGTATTGTTTTGCGATACATCTCATATGACTGCTCTAAGATACTCTGAGCTTCGATAAACATACCCGTATATTTCTCATTCACTTGTAATTCAGCAGCGATTGTTCCCTCGTCAAACCCGGTTTGATAGCCACTCTGACGAGATTGCTCTATGATCTCCTGATCCTGTTGACGCCGTTCTTCCCACCATGCTTCTATTTCACTTAAAGCTTGATTTTTCAATTTTTGCACTTCTTGTTTGGCTTGATTAATAACCTGTTCAGCGGCCAATTCAGCATCCTGAAGAATTTGATCCTTTAACATTTGGGCTTCTTCTAGCTGAGATGTAAAATCATGATGGGATGTGTGATCCATTTCTAAAGATGCTAATTCTATCGATATCTTCTGAATGTCTTTCTCGAGCTTGTTCGCTTTAATAGTTTTAATATCTTCCTGTGATAGGTAAAAGTTTGATTTGATGAGATTAGACAATAATATCATCTCCTCCACCACGGGCGATGATAATTTCTCCAGCTTCCTCTAATCTACGTATCGTTGCAACAATTCGAGTTTGGGCTTCCTCAACATCTCTCAGACGAACAGGCCCCATATATTCCATCTCTTCTTTGAACGTATCTGACATCCGTTTAGACATATTGCGGAATATGGAGTCGCGAACCTCTTCACTGGCCACCTTCAGGGCCAATTGAAGATCTACATTCTCAATATCACGAATAATCCGTTGAATTGAACGATTATCTAAGTTGACAATGTCTTCGAATACGAACATGCGCTTTTTGATTTCCTCGGCAAGCTCAGGATCTTGGATTTCCAAAGAGTCCAGAATGGTTCTCTCCGTACCTCGATCGACACCATTAAGAATCTGAACGATAGCTTCGATTCCGCCTGCATTCGTATAATCCTGAGTAGATGTAGAAGAAAGCTTCTGCTCCAGAATACGTTCAACCTGATTGATGACCTCTGGGGAGGTGCTATCCATCAGCGCAATACGTTTAGCCACGTCTGCTTGCTTATCCTGAGGAAGTGAGGATAGAATCACAGCAGCTTGATCGGATTGCAGATAAGATAGTACCAACGCAATGGTCTGTGAGTTCTCATTCTGGATAAAGTTCAGAATCTGTGCCGGGTCAGCTTTACGAGCGAAGTCGAAAGGTCTAACCTGAAGTGTCGCTGTTAGTTTATTAAGAATATCTATTGCTTTCTGCGAACCCAACGCTCGTTCGAGAATATCCTTGGCATAGGTAATACCACCCTGAGAGATATACTCTTGAGCCATACAAATCTCATGGAATTCTGCTAAAATTTCGTCCTTCGCTACACTATCAATTCTGCGAACGTTGGCAATTTCCAATGTTAATTGTTCAATTTCTTCATCTCTAAGATGTTTGAAAATTTGTGCGGAAACTTCTGGTCCAAGTGCTACTAGAAGGATTGCCGCCTTTTGGCGTCCGGACAATAGCTGTTGATGACCTCTAGCCATACAATCCCTATCCCTCCTGAAAAATACTGTGTGACAAACCTAAAGTTTTGCGTAGCAAAACTCGCTTCGAAAGCATATGCTTTGCTTTTTTCCAGACCACACAATGTGGAGATGCCTATCCTGAAAAATACTAACTAATCTCTATTCGTCAGCTAGCCATGTGCGTAATAAGTTGACAAATTCGTCTGGTTTTTTCTTCGCCAGTGATTCCAATTGTCGCTTCACCTGATTCTCGTTATTCACTGTATCCATAGTTGGAAACTCTTGCATTCTAAGCGGTTCAACTAATTCTTCCACTTCGACTTCTGGCTTTCTTCTACGGAATACTAAGAGTGTTCCGACGATCACAACGGCTAATGCTATAGCTCCTAGGCCATAGAACAATCCACTCGTTAGAATAGAGCCTTGTTCAACTGTTGTAACTCCATCAAAAGAGTGACCCCAAACATAAACCTTCTTCGCAAGCTCTTCTTCCGTATAAACCTTGCCTGAATCCGCTAAGGAAGCAGAAACAATATTCTTAAGAATCTGTTGGATCGCATCCTTAGTTTCCTGAGTTAATGATTCTAGATTATTCTTATCAGGGGGCTCAACAGCTACGTTAATCGTTAAATCTTTAATCTGATAAGGTGAACTCACTATTTCATTGCTTATTCGATTTACATCATAATTAATTTTCTCAGAAAGCTTCTCTGATTCCTCCGTACCAGATGAATCTCCACTTGGATATCCAGGAACATCTCCTTCTCCTGTGCCAGGTACACCGCCCGAGCTCCCCCCCTCACTGGAATAAGATTCTTGAATTTTCTCAATACTAATCTCTATTCCTTTTTGGTCTTCTACATTCGGCGCAGTAACCAGCTGTTCTACGCTATTCTTCTTATCAAAATTCAAGCTAGACATTACACTAACGACAACTTTATCCGCTTGAAATATACTTCTTAATAGACTTTGCACATTCCGTTGCACATCGTTCTCAAATTGTTTTCTGATCATGAATTGCTGAGCCACAATTGCAGAAGAATTGCCCAAGCCCCCACCTAACTTAGCTGATGGAAGAAGCTCTCCCTTCTGGTCGGATATCGTAATTTTCTCGATATCTATATTTGGTAGAGAATGTGTAACAAAGTTATAGAAAGTATCGATCATTTCCTGCTCTGGACGAAAACCAGTCTTGAACGTAATAAGAACAGAAGCAGAGGAGCTTTCGGTATCCTCTGTGATAAACACACTGTCTTCAGGAACGTGAATGACAACCTTAGATTTATTCACACCATCCATTCCGTTAATTAATTGTTGGATTTCTCCAGCAATTGCATCTACCTTCAGGATCCCAAATTCGTTATCAGTCATACCAAAGCTAGACAAATTTTCTTTGAAAATACCATAACCAAGTGACCCATTTTTCATGAGTCCTTGAGATTCAACATCGATCTTCACTTGAGTAGCTTGGGTAGTCGGTACACCTATACTTCTACCATCCGCACTAAATTCATAGGGTATGCCTTGTTCAGTTAGGTATGTAGAGATGGCTGCAGCATCACTCGAATCCAAATCAGTAAATGCATTCGAATATTCCGTTCTAGAGAGACTGTAAGTGGTCAAAATGAGCACTAGTATTAATGCAACAACGGACGAAATGAACACTATTCTTTGGATTCTATTCGTTTGCTTCCAGTACTGAACAATCGTCTCTCTGTACCCGGCTAATCTCTCGTTCACATTGTCACCTCACTCAAAAAGAAGAATATTCACTGAGTCTCTGTAATATTAATATGTATGGCGAATTAGACTCGGATCTGCTGCGATGTCTAGATTTGAGTTCTCATGATTTCTTGATAGGCTTCTATCACTTTATTGCGAACTTGTACTGTTAGTTGTAAATTGAGCGAAGATTTTTCTGCTGCAATGAGCAGTTTATGGACGTCTGGAAGCTCACCAGCTGCAAACATGTTGTTCAGTTGATCAACTTCCTGTTGATGTCCGCCAATTTTGGCTAATGCATCATTTAATATTGAGTTAAATTGTTCGCCAATATCTACTCTGCCAGCTTTAGGAGTTGTAGCTATAGGTTTCACGCTAGAATTACCAATAACTTTATCGATCAATGTTAACCCCACCTATCTCAAGATTTATCTACCAATTTCCAATGCTTTCATGAACATAGCTTTAGAAGCATTCAAAGCAGTGATATTAGCCTCGTATGAACGAGTAGCTGATATCATATCGACCATTTCCTTCGCTATATCCACATTCGGTAGCAGCACATAGCCGTTCTCATCTGCATCAGGATGTGTTGGATTATAAACTTGTTTAAAAGGTGTTCGATCTCCCGTTATTTTTGAAATCTTAACACCTTCGCCAGTATTATCATTCATAACATTGTTCAATTTTTGCTGGAAGCTAGACATGCTCTTAGGCTCCATGACTACCAGCTTACGCTGATAGGGAACCCATTTGCCGTTTACAAGCTGACCTCTTGTGACATCTGCATTCGCAATATTAGAGGCAATAACATCCATTCGTAAGCGCTGAGCTGTTAATGCTGAGGAGCTAATGTCAATACTGTTTGTTAGTCTCATCCATCATCACCCTCTTCCGTCTATTGCAGTTCTGGTCATCTTGAATTCATGATTCATCTGTTGAATTAACGTATTATAATACAATTGATTCTTGGCCATGAGCGACATCTCGTGATCGATATCAACATTATTACTGTTATTATTCATAGATGTAGTCTGATCTACTGTAATTTGCGCGCTTATGGGTTGTTCTCCTGATGAACTTCCTATGAAAAAGTGCCTAGGATCAGTCCTTCTTCCGACAAAGGATGATTTATACGATTGCAGCTCTTGATGTAAATATTGTTCGAACCGAACCTCGGATCTCTTGAATTGCGGTGTATCAATATTAGCAATATTATTCGTAATAACATTTTGTCTTAAGATACTCGCATCCAATGCACGACTAATCCGGTCCATAGATTGGTTGTTCGACAGCATGAAAAACGACACCTTCTTTCTAAAGGCAGCTTTTTAATCTATTATTCAACATAATTATTCAACAAATAGCAGGTAATATCCTCCTTTTGCAGGACATAATTATTCATTTTTCCAATTTAATTGTCGAACTAGAGACTATATCTTTGAATTATCATCATTCTTAAGAAAATCATCCATGAGTCGTTCATTTAAAATCTTAATATATGTCCCTTTCATACCTAGTGAACGTGTTTCAATTACCCCTGCACT
Organism: Paenibacillaceae bacterium; assembly: GCA_040904605.1. Lineage (GTDB taxonomy): Bacteria > Bacillota > Bacilli > Paenibacillales > UBA4045 > UBA4045. Next base: position 22,270 of record JBBDTA010000079.1, on the reverse strand, counting down.
TTCTAGCTTACGGAGGGCATTGACGATGACAGACCGAGTGATTCCAGCTCGATCTGCTATTTTACTAGCAACCAAGAGACCTTCCCGTTCTTTAAGCTCCTCTAATATATGCTCAACAGCTTCAAGCTCGCTAAACGATAACGAATTCATAGCGATCTGCACAGCAGCTTTACTACGTGCTTCGATCTCATTCTCATCAACGTGACCACGCAGAATTTCCATTCCAACAATTGTTGCACCATATTCTCCAAGAATAATATCATCCTCGGAGAACGATAGACCATTTCTAGATAATAACAAGGTTCCTATCCGTTCTTCTCCTCCAATAATCGGAACAATGGCTAATTGCTCTAGACCGAACATCTTATTAATTTGCCCAACAATTTGCAATTGATTTGGATTCTGATCCGAATTAGTGACGGTTTCCATGACCGAGAATAATAAGCTATTATAATCTATCGGAATACGCTTCTCAGATAGTATAGCTGAATGATCTACTCCAGTTTCCGATTGATCCAGAAGACCGTAACCCAGCAACTTTCCTCTTCGACTAATAACAAAGCTATTCGAATAAATGGTGCCGCCTAAAACTTCAGCCATTTCCATAAAACTTACTGCATGCCCAGCTGTTCTCTGTAATAGGCGATTTAGTGCACGTGATTTATCGATTAATTTCATCTCTCATGTCCCTCCAGTTAGAATCCACCTGATTTATAGAATATATTGGCTTAGATCGCGGTTCTTGGCTATCTCACTCAATTTCTCTATCACATACTCGGGTGTCACAACGAATGAATCCAACTGAAGATCTGGCGCTTCAAAGCTCAGGTCCTCTAATAATTTCTCTAGCATCGTATGCAGCCTTCTGGCCCCAATATTCTCTGTATTCTGGTTGACTTCAGCTGCGAGCCGTGCAATTTCACGAATCGCTTCTGTGGTAAATGTAATTTCTATTCCCTCTGTTGCAAGTAAAGCGGTATACTGCTTCGTTAGTGAGTTCTGAGGCTCTGTAAGTATGGATATAAAGTCGTCCGAGGACAGATTAGTTAATTCAACACGGATTGGAAACCTTCCCTGTAGCTCTGGTATTAAATCTGATGGTTTCGATATATGAAATGCTCCTGCTGCGATAAAAAGCACATAATCCGTTTGTACAGGTCCATATTTAGTCATAATTGTTGAGCCTTCAACAATCGGCAATATATCCCTCTGTACTCCCTCGCGGGACACATCAGGCCCAGATGAGCCACGGGAAGAGCTTGCGATCTTATCAATTTCATCAATGAATATAATGCCGTCCTGCTCCGCTCTGCGCACGGATTCCTGTATGAGATCGTCCATATCGATCAGCTTTTGCGCTTCTTCATGGAATAAAGCTTTACGTGCTTCCGAGATGGGGAGCTTTCTCTTCTTCGTTCTGCGTGGTAAGAAGTTTCCGAAGAGCTCCTGCATATTTAAGCCAATCTGTTCATTTCCTTGTCCGGAGAACATATCTAACATAGAATTACTGTTATCCTCTACCTCAATTTCAATGATGTGGCTTTCTAATTCTCCCTTGACTAGCTTGTCTCGAGCAACTTGCCGCTCCTCGTTTAACTCAATATTCACATCCTGTCCCTCATCATCTTCTTGTGATTGGGAGCCAAAGATCATCTCTAATGGATTTTTCTGCTGCTTCTGCTTACGAGTTGAAGGTACAAGAATCGCAACTATTCGATCCTCAGCCATCACCTCTGCACGCTCTTTAACCATTTCTGTTTTCTCAGCTTTGACCATTCGGATGGAAGTTTCGACTAAATCCCGAACCATGGATTCTACATCTCGCCCAACATAACCAATCTCCGTAAATTTAGTCGCTTCAATCTTGATGAAAGGGGCATTAACCAGCTTAGCAAGCCTGCGGGCGATTTCCGTCTTCCCTACACCCGTTGGTCCGATCATGAGAATATTCTTTGGAACAATTTCATCCCTTATCGATTCGGCTAACTTGCTTCGACGATAGCGATTTCTTAGTGCAACCGCCACGGATTTTTTCGCTTTTTTCTGACCAACAATATATAAATCCAGTTCCTCAACAATCTGTCTTGGAGTCATCGCTTCCCGGTCCATGTCAATAGACCTCCTAATTTTAGATTTCTTCGACAATAATATTATCATTCGTAAATACACAAATTTCTGAAGCGATATGGAGTGCAGTACGTGCCATTTCACTAGCATCCATGTGAGTCGCGTGACGTTGAAGCGCTCTGGCAGCCGATAGTGCAAAGCTACCTCCTGAGCCTATGGCAAGAATTCCATCATCAGGCTCAATGATTTCTCCATTACCAGATAACAATAAAAGCGCAGAGCTGTCCATAACGATCATCATAGCCTCCAATCGACGCAAGACACGGTCTTGACGCCAATCCTTAGCTAATTCGACTGCAGCTCGCTGTAAATTGCCACTATGCTCTTCAAGCTTGTTCTCGAATTTCTCGAATAAGGTAATAGCATCGGCCACCGATCCAGCGAATCCAGCGATAACCTGTCCTTTATATAATCTCCTTACCTTCTTGGCGTGATGCTTCATAACCATACTGTTGCCGAAGGTGACTTGACCATCGCCAGCAATCGCACCCTTACCGTTATAACGAATACCACATATGGTCGTAGCATGAAAAGTCATGTTCATTGTATAACCTCCCCAAAATTTATTATTGTTCGTTAGCAAACGAAAACTAAGCTCGTGGGTGAGCCCGGTTATATATAGTTTGAAGATGATCCTTCGTAATATGTGTATATATTTGAGTTGTCGAGAGGTTGACATGACCAAGTAATTCTTGCACCGTTCTTAAGTCAGCACCAGCTTCTAGCATATGTGTAGCAAAAGAATGCCTGAGTGTATGCGGACTGATGCTCATAGATCTGGAAAGCTTTGCGACATATTTATCTATAATTCGTCGTATACTCCGATCCGTTAGTCGACCACCTCTCGCATTAAGGAATACCGCCTGTACAGTTGAGTCACTACAAACTTGACTACGACCATCTTGAATATAACGATTCAAGGCATGCATAGCGTAATCTCCCAACGGAACATACCGTTCCTTGGCCCCTTTACCGAATACAAGTGCCACACCTAATTCAATTTCTAACGATGACAGATTCAGCCCTACTAGCTCACTAACTCGCATTCCGCTTGCATATAAGGACTCTAGAATAGCAAGATCCCTTTGACCTAGTGCCGACGTTACATCCGGTAATCGAAGCAGTTCTTCCATCTCTTCTAAGTACATAAACTTAGGTAACTTCTTATCTAGCTTGGGTGTGCGGATCGAATGGAATGGACTTGCTTGAATGTGCTCTTCTCTAAGCATATAAGCATATAAGCTGCGAAGTGCAGACAGCTTCCTAGTCACGCTGCGTTTGGCATACTCGTTCTTCTGCAGCTCTGCGAGATAGGATCTGACCATCAAGTATGTAACTTCTTGGAAGGAATCGATATGCTCACGCTTAAGGAAAGCTACAAATTGATCGATATCCTTCATATAATTACTTAACGTATGCGGAGATGCATTCTTCTCCACTAATAAATAGTCTAGAAATTGATCCTCTAGCTGCTCCATCTGTCCACCAGCTTCCCTGGCATTGCTAATCCATTCTCAAAAACATCATTATCGTACCATAAGATTACATTTATTTACAAGCGACGTTTCCGCTTATTTTCCGAAAATTCTGAATTTCCTGTATAGCTCGTTCTGCCAATTTTTCATAACGTTCTTTCTTACTCCGAATTCGGGCAGTTAACCCAGGCAATAAACCGAAATTGGCATTCATGGGTTGAAAATGTCGGAAGTCCGCAGTTGTTATATAGTTGGCCATACTGCCTAATACCGTTTCGACTGGAAGTACTAAACACTCTTCGCTCCGCGCCAAACGTCCGGCATTCATACCTGCTATCAGACCCGATGCAGCTGATTCAACATAACCCTCTACTCCAGTCATTTGACCAGCGATAAACAACGTTGATCTGTTCTTATATTGATAAGTAGGTTGTAACAAACTTGGTGAATTAATAAATGTATTCCGATGCATAACCCCATATCGTACGATCTCTGCTTGCTCAAGACCCGGTATAAGGGCAAGCACTCGTTTCTGCTCTGGCCACTTCAGGTGAGTTTGGAATCCCACTAAATTGTACAGAGTACCTGCTGTATTATCCTGTCTTAACTGGACCACAGCATGTGGAATTTTCCCCGTTCGAGGATCAATAAGGCCAACAGGCTTCATCGGTCCGAAGAGTACAGTCTGTTTGCCCCTTGAAGCCATCACCTCAACGGGCATACAGCCTTCAAAGTAAACTTCCTTCTCAAATTCCTTCAATGGTGCTGTCTCTGCTGTTATTAGTGCCTGGTAGAATGCTTCAAATTGTTGCTCGTCCATTGGACAGTTAATATAGGCAGCTTCTCCCTTGTCATAGCGAGAAGCAACATATACCTTATTCATATCAATCGAATCCTTCTCGACAATAGGTGCCGCAGCATCATAGAAGTACAGATATTCTTCACCGAATAAAGCCTGGAGCTGTGCAGAAAAATCTGGTGAGGTTAGTGGCCCTGTCGCAACTACAACGATTCCATCAGGAATATGAGTTAGCTCCTCAATGCGCACTTCAATCAGGGGATGATTCCTCAGCGTTGAAGTGATTTCTCCAGAGAATCCATCACGATCAACAGCCAATGCACCCCCAGCAGGAACAGCATACTGATCAGCACACTGTAAGATTAGAGAATCCATAGTACGCATCTCTTCTTTTAAAACCCCGACAGCATTCGTTAAACCATTTGATCGAAGTGAATTACTGCATACCAATTCTGCAAATTTGTCGGTATGATGTGCAGGAGTTTTCCGAACTGGACGCATTTCATATAAAGTTACCGGAACACCTTGCCGGGCAATTTGCCAAGCTGCTTCGCTGCCTGCAAGCCCTGCTCCGATGACTGTAACTCTCTGATGTTCCGACAAGATGAGATCCTCCTATTCGTAGCCTTATGACTACTAGTCATTGTTCTCCTCAATCTCTTCCTTATGGTCACATTGTGTGCAACGAAGCTCGCCACCAGTACGGCTCTTCTTCTCCGTCATGAGGGATCCACAAGCCGGACACGGCTTAATCGATGGCTTATCCCAGGAAACAAAATCACATACAGGATAAGTATTACAGCCATAGAATACACGCCCTTTTTTGCTTCTACGCTCAATTATATGACCAATATTACATTTGGAACAAATTACACCGATCTCCTTAACAATCGGCTTAGTGTTGCGGCAATCAGGGAAACCAGAGCATGCTAGAAATTTACCGAATCTACCCATCTTATACACAAAATGATTTCCGCACTTCTCACATATTTCATCAGAAACCTCATCTTTTATTTCGATCTCTTTCATTTCTTCTTCAGCGAATTCAAGACGTTGCTCGAACGACTTATAGAATTCCTCTAGAACATCAACCCAATGCTCCGTACCCTCTTCAACCTGATCAAGACTACCTTCCATCTTCGCTGTGAATTCGGAATTTAGGATTTCAGGGAAAAATTCTTCCATAAGCTGAATAACAAGCTCACCGAGTTCGGTTGGGAAGAACTTCTTCTCCTCTAAAGCGACATATCCCCTCTTCTGAATGGTTTCCAAGGTTGGCGCATAGGTGCTCGGACGACCAATTCCTAATTCCTCAAGAGCTCTCACGAGTCTGGCTTCTGTATAACGAGGTGGTGGTTGGGTAAAATGCTGCTTCGGATCCATTCCGAGAAACTTAGGCTGATCGCCTGTTTTTAATTTCGGAAGCATCTTCTCTTCCTCTTGTGTGCCTTCATCATCACCTTCAATATATACCTTCATAAAGCCGGCGAATTTAACTGTGGAGCCATTAGCGCGGAACAAATAATCTCCAACTTGGATGTCCGCAGTAACCGTATCTAGAATAGCGGATGACATCTGACAAGCTAAAGTTCGGTCCCATATTAGCTTATATAAACGGTGCTGATCGCGTGATAGGAAGCTTTTCATTACATCTGGAGAGCGTGTAACAGATGTTGGGCGGATCGCTTCATGTGCATCTTGAGCATTGACTGCTTTCTTCGTATAATTTCTAGGCGCTTCTGGGATGAAATCTGGTCCATACTTCTCAGCAATGTATTCGCGAGTTTCTTCCTGGGCTGTAGGTGAAAGACGAGTAGAATCTGTTCTCATATACGTAATAAGGCCAACAGTTCCCTCTTTGCCTAATTCCACGCCTTCATAAAGCTGTTGCGCGATTTGCATCGTTTTGGAAGCACGGAAATTTAACTTTCTAGCAGCTTCCTGCTGCAGGGAGCTTGTTATAAATGGAGGTGAAGGGTGTCGTAGTCGTTCCTTCTCTCTGACGTCGGATACTCTATATTTGGCTTTATCGATGGCATGTAGTATAGCATTAACTTCTGTTTCATTATTAAGTTCAATCTTCTCGCCGTTACGTCCATAGAATTTGGCTTCAAACTCGGAAGTTAGAATGCTTAACTTCGCGGTGATCGTCCAATATTCCTCAGCAATGAATGCCTTGATCTCATTCTCTCGATCCATAATCAGTTTTACGGTTACAGACTGGACACGCCCAGCAGAAAGTCCCTTCTTGACCTTCTTCCATAACAAGGGGCTAATTTTATAACCAACAAGACGATCCAATATACGTCTGGCTTGCTGTGCATAAACCAGATCCATATTGATTTTCCTAGGTGTTTTGAACGCATCCTTAACAGCCTGCTTCGTTATTTCATTAAAAACGACTCGACATTCTAAATTCTCATTGACATCCAAGTACTTAGCAAGATGCCACGCGATCGCTTCACCCTCTCTGTCCGGGTCAGCTGCGAGAATAATGCGACTCACTTTTTTGCTAGCATCCTTAAGTTCCTTCAATATACTTCCCTTGCCGCGAATCGTAATGTATTTGGGCTCAAACCTGTTCTTTACTTCAACGCCAATCTGGCTCTTAGGTAAGTCACGAATATGTCCCATTGAAGCTTTGACAATATATTTACTACCTAGATATTTCCCGATGGTTTTGGCTTTCGCCGGTGATTCCACGATAACAAGCGTATCGGCCACAGGATTGCCCCCTTCCGTATTCAGTATAAAAGGATATACGATGAACCGAATTGTTGTTCGATCTTCTTTTTCATAAGTAAAGATATCAGAACTGAATGAAAATGTCCAAAGTCAAATCCACTTTTTTCAATTAATAGATCGATATTGATCGGTTCATCACTTATAAATTGAAGAAGCTGCAGCTCATCCTCCGTCATTTCCTCCTGCACATTCATAGCTGGTAAAAAGCGACTATTGTCAGCTTGAACTAATTTTCTCCCTCTAAAATCAGCGATTACCTCATCAGTACAGGTCAGAAGCTTGGAGCCATCCTTGATGAGATCGTGTGTCCCTCGGCTCTTAGGCGAAGAGATTGGACCTGGTACAGCATAGACCTCACGGCCATATTCGATAGCGCGTTCTGCCGTTATTAACGAACCACTCTTACTATCGGCCTCTACAACGATCACTCCCGAACCAATACCAGCGATAATTCGGTTTCGTAGCGGGAATAATCCAGGTGCACTTCTCGTTCCTAGTGGGAATTCTGTAATAACTGCACCTTCTCTAGCTATACGATCCATTAATTTATCGTTTTCCTTAGGATAGGCTTCATCTAGCGAAGTACCTAATACGGCAATTGTTCTCCCTTCTCCGTTTAAAGCACCGAGGTGGGACTCACTATCTATACCTCTTGCAAGACCGCTAACTACACAGATACCTGATTCGGATAATTCTCTTGCAAACTGATATGCCACACGCTTACCATAAGTTGTAGGAATCCGCGTGCCCACCATCCCCATCATAGGCGATTTCCACAAATTAATGTCCCCACTTACATAGAGAACCCAAGGGGGTTGAGGCGTCTCAAGCAGAAGCGGAGGATAATCCTCGTCATAGAAGGTGACTATCCGAGAATTGGATTTCCGATACAGCTCATATCTTTGATCAATAAAATGCTGTGTACAGGCTTGATGGATCTGTTTTATTCTGTTCGCTTGTATTTTCATCGCAATAAATTGCTCTTGATCCATCTGGGGCAGCTGTGTTAAATCCTTACATTTCGATACCAAATTCAAGATGGTAAGCCACCCGATACCAGGTGTTTCGTGTAAACCGAATAAAATGTCCTTACTGTTCATAATTAACCTCCTAAGAATGAATGATTGAAATAAAAAAACCTTCCACTCCCGTTAAAGGAATGAAAGGTTGCTTACCTATTCATGGTTTGTTGTATGAAGTTGTCGTGTATGATTTATTTAATGGTTGTACATTTAGCAAGCAAGCCGAGCTCTTCTAATACCGTTGCAAGCGTTGAACCCATTTCGGAAGGTGTTGGCGCTACACGGATACCACATTCCTCCATGACAGATACCTTCTCGGCTGCTGTACCTTTACCGCCAGAGATAATCGCACCTGCGTGACCCATGCGTTTGCCTGCTGGTGCTGTTTGACCACCAATAAAACCAACAACGGGCTTCGTCATATGGGCTTTCACCCACATTGCTGCATCTTCCTCCGCTGTACCGCCAATCTCACCGATCATGATAACGGCATACGTATCGGGATCATTATTGAATTGCTCAAGAATATCGATGAATTCTGAACCCTTAACCGGGTCTCCACCGATACCAACAGCAGTGGATTGACCAATGCCTCTAGTTGTAAGCTGATGAACCGCTTCGTATGTTAGTGTTCCGCTACGTGAGACAACACCAACATGCCCAGGAGTATGTATGTAACCAGGCATAATACCAATCTTGCATTCACCAGGTGTAATCACGCCAGGACAGTTTGGTCCGACTAATACCGTACGTTTACCTTCCATATAACGTTTAACATTCACCATGTCCAACACTGGAATACCTTCTGTTATACAGATCACTAAATCCAAATCAGCATCTACCGCTTCCATGATCGCATCTGCAGCGAATGCAGGTGGTACATATATAACAGATGAGTTAGCTCCAGTCTTAGCCTTTGCTTCTACAACGGTATTGAATACCGGCAGCTGAACTGCTGTTCCGTTCTCCAATTGAATATCAACCGTTGTTCCGCCTTTACCAGGAGTTACTCCTCCGACCATTTGGGTGCCGTATTCTAATGCTCCCTTAGCATGGAAAAGACCCGTTGCACCGGTAATTCCTTGCGTAATTACTTTTGTATTTTTATTAACTAATATACTCATTGAATTTTTCCTCCTCTCTATTTCACAAGAGCGACGATTTTCTGTGCGCCGTCTGCCATCGAATCTGCTGCTACAATATTAAGACCTGACTCATTTAACAGCTTCTTACCTAAATCTACATTCGTGCCTTCTAAGCGAACGACCAAAGGACGATCTAAGCTGACTTGCTTAGCAGCTTCAACTACACCGTTAGCGATCACATCACATTTCATAATACCGCCGAAAATATTAACGAAGATCCCCTTCACACTTGGATCGGATAGAATGATTTTGAAAGCTTCAGTAACCTTCTCTGTCGTCGCACCGCCCCCTACATCTAGGAAGTTAGCCGGCTCGCCGCCATAATACTTAATTATATCCATCGTTGCCATCGCCAGACCTGCGCCATTCACCATACAACCAATGTTGCCATCGAGTGCAATATAGCTTAGATCAAATTTCGATGCTTGAATTTCCTTCTCATCTTCTTCTGCAAGATCACGAAGAGCAACGATGTCCTTATGACGGAATAAAGCGTTAGAATCGAAATTCATCTTCGCATCAAGCGCCATGACATCTCCACTACCCGTAACAACGAGCGGATTGATTTCAGCTATCGAACAATCTTTTTCAACGAAGGCTTTATACAGAGACAACATGAACTGGACGGTTTTGTTGACCAATTCAGTTGGGATATTAATCGCATAAGCGAGCTTGCGAGCTTGATAAGCTTGCATGCCTACTGCTGGATCAATGACTTCCTTGAAGATCTTCTCTGGTGAATGCTCCGCAACCTCTTCAATATCCATGCCACCTTCTTCAGACGCCATCATGACTACACAGCCTGTAGTCCGATCAACAACAACACCTACATAATATTCTTTCTTGATGTCGCAGCCTTGCTCGATCAGTAAGCGTTTTACTTCTTTGCCTTCTGGACCAGTTTGGTGAGTTACCAATACTTTCCCGAGAATTTCAGTTGCATATGTACGAACTTCGTCCAGGCTCTTAGCTACTTTAACGCCACCTGCTTTACCCCGTCCACCTGCATGTATTTGCGCTTTTACCACAACAACCGCTGTTCCTAATGCTTTAGCGGCTTCAACCGCTTCTTCTACTGTGAATGCAACCTTACCTTCTGGTACCTTCACACCATACTGCCTCAAGACTTCTTTCCCTTGGTACTCATGGATGTTCATAGCTTCAATCCTCCTGTTCTGAAAAATACGCTGTTCTAACTTCAAGTTTTACGAAGCAAAACTCTTCGAGAGCATACGCTTTTTTTGTGATTTTATCTCTTTCTCTAAGACTTTCCGAGATCCCAGTAAAACCCTAACTATTATAGCACTTCTGCATGACGATTTCCTACTTTATTTTAATAAAATTTCTATTCTTATTCGACTATGTTTGTCGATTTTCAGAGATAATACCCGTTTTTTATTATTTCTTAGGAAATGACTGAGAAACGTTAATATCACCCTTGTAAAGATTATTCTTTTTTAATACAATGAGTTCAGATAATAAGGAAGCACCTTTTATCCGAAGGATATCATTCTCGGAGAAGGGGTGCTTTTGTTATGTATGTCAAAATATTAAGCGCAGCAGTAACAGGTATTGATGGTCAGATTATTGAAGTCGAGGTGGATTTAGCAAGCGGGCTCCCTCAGATGACGATTGTAGGATTACCCGATAATGCGATTAGAGAAGCAACTGAACGAGTACGAGCGGCTATTAGAAATTGTGGATTTCAATATCCCTTAGGCCGAATCACGGTAAATCTCGCTCCAGCAGATTTAAGAAAGGAAGGCTCCGCCTTTGATTTAGCTATTGCTATCGGAATTCTAGCCTGTAGTGGCCAGTTAGCACACAACGTCTTTGATAACTGTGTTGTGCTGGGCGAGCTTTCACTCGATGGAAAATTAAAACCTGTAACGGGTGTGCTGTCCATGGTACATGCGGCGAGGAAGCTAGGCTATCGCCGCATTCTACTTCCTCATTATAATGCTTCTGAGGCTCGATTAATTGATGGGATTGAGGTTATCCCTATCGATCAACTGAGTTGTCTTGACCGAAATTCAGAACATTTCATTAATCTCACTAACTATAAACCTCATTTAGATATTTGTAGCGGCTCTCTTGTTTCATCTCAGTCATCCTTCACTAACGACTTTAGTGATGTTCGTGGTCAATACCATGCTAAACGTGTTCTCATGATAGCGGCAGCAGGCATGCACAACATCCTCTTTATTGGCCCGCCTGGTTCAGGTAAAACCATGCTAATCCGTCGTCTGCCTACCATCATGTCTCCATTGGAAAGTGATGAGGCTCTCGAAGTGATGAAAATTTACAGTGTAGCTGGGCGTTGGAATGATCAATCCAAGATCTCATGCGAACGACCATTTCGCGCACCTCATCATACCATCTCGTACGCAGGTATGTTGGGCGGAGGAACGATTCCTAAGCCAGGTGAAGTTAGTATGGCACATCACGGCATTCTATTCCTTGATGAAATGCCGGAATTTACGAGGCAGGTATTAGAGGTGCTTCGACAGCCTTTAGAGGATCGATATGTCCTATTATCAAGAGCTCGAGCATCCTTGCAATATCCAACCTTCTTTACATTGGCCGCTACGATGAATCCATGTCCTTGTGGTTACCAAGGTGATCAAACCGATCTCGAACGATGTCGATGCACACCTCTCATGATCAGGCGATATCGAGCCAAGATCTCAGGTCCATTATTAGATCGCATAGATCTGCACATTGAGGTTCCGAGAGTACAGTATAAAGATATTACGGGTGCAAGCACTGATGACCTACATGCTGCCTATACATCGGATCAGATGCGGGATCGTGTCATAAGCGCACAATCACTGCAGAGGAGTAGATATGACGGGCTAGGCGTTCGATACAATAGTGAGCTAACAGGCAGAATGCTTCGATTATATTGTGCATTATCCAAGGAGGCTAATCACCTCTTGCATCAATCCTTTGAAGCACTGGGGTTCAGTGTACGTACTTATGATCGAATATTAAAAATCGCCCGTACGATCGCAGATCTTGAGGGCCTAGAGGCCATCGAGACAGCTCACATTGCAGAGGCGATTCAATATCGAACGCTGGACCGGTCTGTATAATCTGCTCCATATTCTAACTCATAATCTGATCCATCACCCAGCTCGTTCTTGCTGCACTTTCACCATGACTCGGGCATGTTCCAGTGCCTAGTAGCTCGTTCACGATACTCTGAATTAATGGCTGTTGAACGTGTTGAGGTGTTTCGACCGGATATTCAGTCTTTCCATTTACGCTCGTCCATACAACGGGATCTGTACCGAATGTTGAGAAGCTTATTTTCCCTGTACTTCCGACAATTTCTGTAAGATCTACATGCTCGAAAGCTGTAAAACACCACGAACCCGAGCCCTGTACACCGGATTCGAATACAAAACTTGCAGACACGATATCTTCAGCTTTATACAAACCAGCTTGATTCCCTATATGACCATTCGCATGTCGAATTGGGCCCAGTAGAAAATCAAGAAGATCTAAGCTATGACATCCAATGTCCATAAAGAGACCCCCGCCCGATATCTCAGGGATAACTCTCCAGGGTAACTCTGTCTCCACCGATATCTCTATAGCCGGTGTGGTATTGCGGATTGTCACATAACGGATGTCCCCGATAATTCCACTATCTAGGAGCTTCTTAATTTTCAAAAACTTCGGCATGCTTCTACGATAGTAAGCGACGAATAAAGGTACATTCGCCTCCTTACAGGCTTGGATCATTTCGTGACTTTCTGCAGTGTTTAACGCCATTGGTTTTTCTACATAGACAGGCTTACCGATCTGAGCGCATTTCAAGGTATATTCTTTATGGAAGGCCGGAGGGGTTGCAATATATACAGCATCGACCTCAGGGTCATTAATCAATTGGTCAGCATCATCGTACCATTTAGGCACGTTATGTCTTCTAGCATAATCAGCTGCTAATTCCCCACTTCTTCTCATAACTGCGATTAGTGATGAACGGTCTGATTTCTGAAAACCAGGCCCACTCTTGACTTCGGTTACATCCCCACAGCCAATCATTCCCCAACGTATATGATCCATTATTCTAACCTCTCCGTCCAGTTTATGACTAGAATGCATTCTGAATATGATTGATTTCGTGTAATGATCCATCCTTAGCGAGCAGCACAGTTATGACATCGAACCTTATCTGACTACCAGACTGACTACTCATTGTTACATATACCTCGGCGGTTCTGCGAACCTGAGTCTGTTTGCGCCGCTCCACAGATTCTATTGGATGACCGAACTGAAGGAGAGATTTCCGTGAACGCACCTCAATAATGATAAGTAGGCCGTCTTTCCGTGCGATGAGATCTAATTCTCCACTGCGACAACGCCAATTACGTTCAACAATCAGATAATCATCCTGAGTAAGGTAATCTGCAGCTAAGTCTTCACCTCGTCGTCCGGTTAATTTACGCTGATCCGTTCGATTACTCATCATAGACGATCCTTGACGCTTGCTCTGCGATCTGTGCGATATATGAAGCTGAGGATCTCTGCAACTAATTGATATAATTCCTGTGGAATTTCCTGATCGATATCCAGTTTGGACAGTACCTCTACTAACGAGGGGTCTTCTTGAATAGGTACTCCATGCTCTCGGGCTTTGGCTAGGATCGCTTCGGCAATAAAGCCCTTGCCCTTGGCAGTGATGACCGGTGCTTGCCCTTCTTCTGGCATATATTTGAGTGCGACTGCTTTCTTCTTCGAGGTAACGCTTGCTTCACTCATATTCGCAAATCCATCCCTTTATATGGCTTAGAGTGATACGTAGTAGCAACAGATAAACGATTGTCTGTAGATGGAGCTTCTCCTGGACGTTGGGCTGTTGGATCTGGATATGGTACATGCTTCATAGATATAAACTGAAAACCAATCTGGTTCATAGCGGTTTCCATCTCTGGTTTAAGTGTCTCCAGAAGATGACCAATCATCGGAAAGTCATTATGGACCTGCAAGCTGACGATTCGATTAACGACCTGAACATCAACGAGTGTATCTCCTAGCGTGGACATACGCAGATCGAATAATAGACGGCAGTTATCAGTATCGAGATTGCCGCCTTGCTTTCTCTTAGACTGAATATGAACGGAAGCGGTATCCGTGCCATTCTCATGTTGAATAGGTACGAATAAGGTCACAAGGGAAAAAGCTGATCCACGCTCTCCTCCAAGCAATAACTGCTGTCCCGTAATTTGCTGAACGACCTGCTGCATGGTTTCTTTCAGAGCGCTCGGCACGTTATCTGCACTGGCTAATTGTAGCAGTAATCCCTTTACTGATTCGTGACGGAATTGCAATTCCTCAATATTAGGCGAATCAGTGATTTGAGTAAGGACGTTGGCTGTCCTATGCTCATAATCTACACCAAGCTGCTTAAGTAAATGCTTAATCCATGGCTCTTGATTATTAACTGCAGCATCCGCTGTTGTTCTTAATGGTAATTGTTCATTTGTTGGTGCTTTAGTAGTAGTTGCCGAATCCATTGTTAGTCGAATTGCACTCTGATTCTCGGTTGTCTGCTGAGCTAATTCTGACGTTCTTATGACCGTAGGTGATACTACAGGTGATGCGACTGGTGTTGTAACAGATGCAGCAGGTGCTGTAACAAATGCTGTAGGTAATGCTACTGGTGATGCAGCAGGTGCTGTAACAGATGCTGTAGGTAATGCTACTGGTGATGTAGCAGATGCCACTGGTGATGTAGTGGATGGCGCTGGTCCCGAACCTTGCCTAATAAGATTTGTTATGATTTCATTCGATGATGAAGGAGATACTTGTTTAACAATATGCTCGTTTACCTGACGGCTAATAGCATCGGCTTGTGGAATTCTTGCTGTTGCATCAGCCATTCTGCTCCCTTGCTCAAGAGGAATAGGAGCAGCAGGCGCAGTAGTTGTTCTCCCCATTGTAAGACCACTAATGGTTTCTATTAGTTTACGCACCAGATTCATTGTATCGGAATTTTCCTCTTGTAAGGGTGCAGCTTGTATGAACCTCTGTAGTGACTCCTTCAACTGCTCTAACGATTGAGGTAAAGGCTTGCCGAACATCACTTGTTGAAGCGGCAAGACAACCTCACTTTTGAGAGGAAGACCTTTTTTGTAGGCTACTATAGCTGCTTCTGTCCACTGATCTAGTGGAACGCTTGTAATTGGGGCCATATTACCTGTAGGTTGGAATGCTTTGATTGTTTTCGCATTTAATGGTATTGCAGCAGTATGTAGCTGTTGTAGTAATGTTCGATTCGCATCTGTATCCTTCAAACCGAAACTCTTTACCAGATCCGGTAATGAAGTTTCGAGTATCTGTATATTAGAAGAACCAAGTGGCTTTAATACAATCTGCTCTGAGCTCGATTCAGGTTGCACCTGTAGAAGTGTCATCTGTCCAATTTGTAATGGAGTTTCTAACCGTGCTCTGATAGGAACTCCACCGATATTAACCATTGCATCTTGTTCAGCTAATAATTGGAGAACTATACCTTTGACAACTTGCCCAATTTTAAATTCAAGTGCCTTGGCATCAACAGGCTGCGCTGAACCAACTACCCCACGAAGCAATTGGCTAATATTCATTGGAATCCACCTCCATATCTACATAATGTGATTTGACCTATAGAGCTTGTTCAACAAGATAAAGTATATTGTAGCTCTCTGTAAGAAAGGAATAAAACCTGTGATTTAACGGGGATTTTATTTCTTTGGACCAAGTGGGTTGCTCCCAAGGTATGTTTTTGAACAAGCTCCTATAGGAAAGATATCGGTATTTATCCAATCATCAATAAGAGAATTACGCTAAAAAAGCTCCAACTGTTCATTCATAATATTGCCAAGAAACGTTCTACGATGTAGCGCAGTTGGACCTAATTCCAGTATTCTCGCTCTATGTAACTCAGTTGCATATCCTTTATGTATCGCAATACCATATCCGGGATACAGCATATCCCAATTGAGACATAGACGGTCTCTTGTAACCTTAGCAATAATAGAAGCTGCTGCAATCGATTGGCTTAATTGATCTCCCTTGATAATCGCCAATTGGGGGTAGGTCATGTCAATGGTTTCCGCATCGATAAGTAAATGCTGCGGTTGTATCAACATATGCTCCACTGCCCTCTTCATGGCCAATCGAGCTGCTTGTTTAATATTAATCTGATCTATCATTTCGGCATTCACACGACCAACGCCTATCGCCAAAGCTTGTTCCATAATTACTTCATAACAAAATTCGCGCTTTTTTTCACTTAATTTCTTGGAATCATTAATCTCCTCTATCACTAGTGATGGAGGCAGTATAACTGCAGCGGCTACAACATCACCGAACAAGCAGCCCCTTCCCACCTCATCTATACCAGCAATCATCTCAACACCAGTTGCCCACAGCTCATTCTCGTAGGTTAACATAATAGATTCCCTCCGATTCTAGATTCTCTTATTGTACTTGTTCTGTCGGTTGATGAAAAGAGAACGAAACGACAAAAAACTCCTTTCGGAGTTTAATATGTAAAGTTATTACGGAGTTTCAAAGCTAAGCCGATCTAGCTTTCCTGCACGAAGCTCCCGCAGAATAACTCCTGACGTTTTCTCAAGATCAATACGTCCACCGCTTACAACGCAGCCTCTTTTCCGTCCGATCTCTTCCATCACCTCAACGATTTGATTCGAATCGTTGAGATCATCAGGCAATTGATCTATGGAATAGCGCTCTTGTAGCCGTCCAGGGTAATGCTTAATCAAATACTTGATCGCGTAGAAGGCAACATCTTCGATATGAAGAATGTCTTCCTTGATCGCTCCTGTAACGGCTAACCTATATCCAACCTCTTGATCTTCAAACTTAGGCCAGAGAATCCCTGGTGTGTCCAACAGCTCCATCTCAGAGCCTACCTTGATCCACTGCTGTGCCTTTGTTACTCCAGGTCGATCGCCGGTTGCGGCAACACTACGTCCAGATAGCTTATTAATCAACGTTGATTTACCTACATTAGGAATACCTACGATCAGTGCTCGAAAGGCTCTAGGATTAATGCCCTTTCTTACTTGCTTAGCAATTTTATCTGCAAGTAATTGTTTACAGAGTGGAGAGATCTGATCCAAATTCTTACCGGTAGTTGAATCAATAGGTAGAACTCGATGACCCTGACGCAGAAAATATTGATTCCATTGTTCAGTTACTACAGGGTCAGCTAAGTCAAATTTATTCAAGACGACAAGACGTGGTTTCTCACGAACAATAACATCCATCATAGGATTTCGGCTAGCTAAGGGAATACGCGCATCTAGTAGCTCGATGACAACATCGATCAATTTCAGCTTTTCCTCGATCTGTCTTCGAGCCCTAGTCATATGTCCAGGAAACCATTGAATGGTCATTTCTCTTCACCACCATAATGCTTAATTAGGCGAAGGCTAGATAGTGGCCAATAGACCACATCAGCTCGTCCTACAATTGCATCATAGGGTACGAAGCCGACTTGAGAGAACCGACTATCCTTACTTCGTGGACGATTATCCCCCATAACGAACAAGGAATCCTTGGGCACTGTCACTTCTTCTGTAATACTCATTGTACTTGAATTATAAATTTTACCCTCAGCAGCAGCTTGATCAATCTCTTCTTGAATATACGGTTCACTTATTGGCTCACCATTAATATATACATTATCTCCATCAACACGAACTTTATCACCAGGTAAACCAATGACTCGTTTAATGAAGTCTTTACCCTCAGGTGCAAGAAAAACAATTACCTCAAATCGTTGAGGGTCACGGAAATCATAAATCAATTTATTGACGATCATTCGTTCTTCATTATTAAAATTCGGCAGCATCGATTCCCCATCTACAATGAACGGGGTAAAGGCAAGCCAGCGGATCAAGAAAACAAGGGCAGCTGCAATTAATAGTGCCTTGGTCCACTCGAATAGTTCATTCTTCTTCTTGATCAAATTCTGATCTGACCCTGTCATATATGGTGGTCCTTCCATTGAGTATAGAAAACCTATACTTTCTGATAAGTTAAAAAAAGGGGCTTGTCAGCCCCTTTTTCCTATCGGATTTCTTTAATTCTTGCTTTCTTACCACGAAGCTCACGCAGATAGTACAATTTCGCACGGCGAACTTTACCTCTACGAGCTACTTCGATTTTTTCTATCTTCGGAGTATGAAACGGGAATGTTCTTTCTACTCCAACACCGTAAGATATTTTTCTGACGGTGAACGTTTCACTGATGCCGCCACCCTTACGCTTAATGACTACACCTTCGAAGATCTGAACTCTCTCACGAGAACCCTCGATAACCTTAACGTGTACTTTAAGCGTGTCCCCCGGACGAAAATTCGGGAGGTCTGTACGCAAATTTTCTCTAGAAATTTGTTGTAGTAAATTCATTTTTGACTTCCTCCTTCCACACAAGTGTTCTTGCCGTCCTATGAGCATCCTCAATATAACTGAGTTGCGTAAACGTGCAGCGGACCACCGGATTTATTACAAAACACAACAAATTACATGTTAGCATAGTTGGTTGAAAAACTCAATAGAAAGGTGCGAATTAAGAACCAATATATCGATCATACAATGTGCGCGCTCTAATAACATCCTCAGTACCTTGAATAAGCACTCTGCCATCTGAGAATAGTACAAGTCTTTCACCTTCGGGGAGCTCCGCCTTGAGTAAGAACGGATTTAAATTCACCTTACAAACCTGAGAAAGCTTATGCTTCCATTGCTCCAGCTCGATAGGTTTTGGCCCTTTAATTTGCACGGTATCACGCCCACATAGTGTTGCTGTCTGACTCTCTCTAAGATTTAACGAAGGGTATAGCTTTAACTGACAGGTTGGACAGTCATTCTTTGATTCGGGGAGTTTCATATTAAATATCTGATGCTGCCATACCTCTAATGTAAGCAGACTATATCTTTGTGCGGAGAATGCTCCAACCATGTACTTCAAAGCCTCCACAGCCTGAAAAGAAGCTACAATGTCTACAATAGGCCCGATGACACCTATCATATCACAGGTTTGTCCATCTCCTTCTCCTTCTACTGATCCAATTAGACAACGAAGGCAAGATGTCTGCCCAGGGATGAATATAGCAGTCATTCCCCGCGAGCTAACCGCACCACCATACACCAAGGGAATATATTTTTTGAAGCAGGCATCATTTAATATCATTCTGGTTTGGAAATTATCTGTTCCATCTAATACCAGATCGATTCCTTCCAATAGAGCCTCTACATTATAAGCTGAGACATCTACAACTTCAGCTTCTAGTTGTACCACGGAGTTAATCTTTGTCAGCTTCCGCTTCGCTGCTATGACCTTCGGCAATGCTTGTTCAACATCATCCTCATCATATAACATCTGACGTTGTAAGTTGGTTGTCTCCACATAATCGCGATCAACCATCCTCAGCATACCGACACCTGCTCTGACCATATGATTTGCCAAAACAGTGCCTAGAGCTCCCATACCAACGATCAATACGTGAGCATGAGATAGGCTGCTCTGCCCTTCTGGTCCAATCGGAGCAAAAAGCATTTGCCGTGAATAGCGTTCAAATGGTTGTTCTGACATCGTTAACCCTCATCTCGAAATTCCTGTATCCATTGTAATTCTATACTACTTAATTCGCGCTCTTGCAATAAATCAGGTCTGCGTTGCCAGGTGCGTCGAAGTGATTCACGATGGCGCCACTCTTCCACATTCACATGGTGACCAGATATTAACACATCCGGCACAGACCAATCACGGTATATAGCAGGACGTGTGTAATGAGGATGCTCTAACAAGCCTGTGCTGAATGAATCACTAACAGCTGACAGTTCGTTACCTAGAACACCAGGTAACAGTCTGACGACACTATCGATGACGGCCATCGCTGCGATTTCACCACCAGTTAGCACATAATCACCGATCGAAATTTCGTCTGTAACCAAGTGCTGTCGAATCCGCTCATCATAACCTTCATAATGCCCACAGATGAATACAAGCTCTTGCTCCTTCGCTAAGGATTCCGCCTTGCTCTGAGTATAACGTTCACCCTGAGGACACATTAGAATGACACGGGGCTTGGGCTTGGTAGTCCAATCTATTGGCAAACTGTCTACAGCATTGAATATCGGTTCTGGCTTTAACACCATCCCGCCTCCACCACCATAAGGTGAATCATCTACGGTCATATGCTTGTTATTCGCATAATCCCGGAAATTCACGGTGTGAATACCGACAATATTCTTCTCCTGTGCCTTGCCAATCATGCTGTCCGTTAATACCCCATCGAACATATTCGGAAACAGAGTAAGGATGTGAATTCTCATGCTTATAATAGTCCCTCCAGAATGTGGACAATCACTTTCTTGTTCTGAACATCGACTTGTTTAACCACATCTTCAATATAAGGTATATATACGGCTTTTCCTGTAACAGGCTGAACAACCCATACATCATTAGCACCTGGAGATAGAATTTCTTGAATAACTCCAAGCTCATCTCCTTCATCGCTAACTACAGTACAGCCGACAATTTCATTGTAATAGAATTCGTGCTCAGGTAGCTCAATACGTTGATCTTTGTTTATTTTGAGCAGCCAGCCTTTAAATTTCTCAACCTCGTTAATATCATTCCATGCTTTAAATTTAACGATATACGTGTTCTTATGATTACGTGAAGAAACAACCTCTACTTCAATCTGCTTCGTTAATTCGGGGTCCATCATCGTTAAACGACTCCCGGGTCTGTAGCGTTCTTCTGGAAAATCCGTTCGTGAGACGATCTTCAATTCACCTTTAAGTCCGTGAGTATTCGCAATTGTACCAACCGTGAACCATTCATTAGCCAAGGTTTTCAACTCCCCTGTTACTGAGTTATTCTAATCATAAAATAAACTTCAATTCGAGTCCTTCAAGGATAAGCGACCACATTATCGTATGAATATCCCTTCATATTCCTTCTGCAAAGGGTAACCCTTCCAATTGACAATTTATTAACTGGAAAAATCCACTTATTATTCACAATCCTAACTCTTAGCAATAAAACAACTGGATAAATACAGTTATTATTTCGAGTTTCCTCTTTATTTTCTCTATCTCCTTCATAATAACTGTATTTATCCTGTTAAAAGAAGAAAAAATGGGTAAATCGATTAGAATAAATGGATTTCTCCATTTATAATTCATTCACGTCGATCTTTCAATATGAATGAAAAGGGTCAGGGATAGCCCCCAACCCTTCTCTAATTTATAATTATGAACTAATCTCGACAGACACACGTTTACTATGCTTCACAGCAGCCGAGGTAACGACGGTGCGAAGCGCCTTGGCGATCCGACCTTGTTTGCCAATCACTTTCCCTACATCACTAGGATGTACCAAAAGACGATAAACAACCGCATGGTCTTCTTCCACTTCGAGCACATGAACTTCATCCGGGTAATCTACCAATGCTTTGGCAATGACCGTAATAAGTTGTTTCATCGTAAACCCTCCCGACAGCTGCTTACTTGCTAAGCTTGGATTCGTGGTATCTCTTCATTACGCCCGCTTTGCTAAGCAAGTTGCGAACGGTATCTGATGCTTGAGCACCGTCTTGAAGCCATTTCAACGCTTTCTCTTCATCAAGAGTAACTAGTGCTGTTGGCGCAAGCGGATTATAAGTGCCAATTTCCTCTATGAAACGACCGTCTCTTGGAGAACGGGAATCGGAAACGACGACACGATAGAATGGAGCTTTATGTGCACCGATACGTTTAAGTCGAATACGTACTGCCATGATATATTTCACCTCCTCCAAAAATAAACTTTGCGGACAAGCGATAAGTTTATTTTTGGCCTACACAGTGTAGTGCAGACCTAAAAATAAAAACTTTGCGGACAAGCGATAAGTTTATTTTTGGCCTACACAGTGTAGTGCAGAC
>JBBDTA010000078.1:0-6267 GCA_040904605.1 Paenibacillaceae bacterium | reverse complement strand
TGTGAAGCATTAAGCGCACGGCGCTTTTCATTCTGTTTCACTCTCTTGATTGCTGATTTAATGTTTGGCATTGCATTCACCTCCCGTGTTTCCTAGAAAGACAACCGATCACGGTGTGTCCGTTCACAACTTTAAATATTCTACCATGCGTCTATGTAAATTGCAATAACTGTTCAGTCATTACTGATGCTAGCCAGACATCCTCTCGTTATCTCGTTCAGCCATTTGCCACAGATGGATTCTTGCTCTTCTTACTAGGCACTTAACGGTGTTCTCAGGACATCCAATGTGATTGCCTATTTGCTGATAAGACGCACCTTCATTGTATTTGAGCATGAAGATCATCCGTTGTTTAGACGATAATTGATTTAAATTACTCTCGATCTGAGCTCTGGTTTCATACTGAATATAGGATAATTCTGGGGTAGCATCATTACTAAGCAATGGGGAGCACTCCAACGAAACCCACTGCACTCGTTTTTTTCTTCTCCACTGGTCGATGAATAGTCGGTATCCCGTTTGGTACAACCACGCTTTATAGGAGGCAGGGTAGCTTTCTTGCTCATAGAGGCGTAGAAAGGTTTCTTGAAGCAAATCTGCAGTATCCTCACGGTTTCTTGTTAAACGAAATAAGTACCGTTGCAAAAAGTCATGGCTTTCCTCATATATGGTTTTGAATTGTTGTTCCTCAGGGTGGGTGGATGGCATACAATTCCTCCTTACAAACTCAACTATTAAATTGTAACCCCTTACATCCTTGATAAATAGGAGCAGATTGTTGTAAACAGTGACGATTTGTTAGATCCGCTTTTAATAATGGTCGGATTATTATGAAGGAGCTTTGATGATAATTTGAGTACCATCACATTCCAGGGATACTTTATCTTGAATACCCAAGGCTTCTAGATGGGATTTTGGGATCTGAAGCCTTCCTACACGATCAACCACGGCATATTCCTCATGTGTGGTTTGTTCCTGAATAGCAAATTCCAGATTCGGATTTCGCTTGATCATCTCCGAGCTTGTTAAGCCATCACGGATGGCAATAACCCGGTCTACTTGTTGCGCTAGTGATAAATCATGGGTAACAATAACTATCGTCACTCCTAACTCGCGATTCAATCTACGGAAGGTCTCCATAATCTGGTTAGACGTCTGGCTGTCAACCGAACCTGTCGGTTCATCAGCGAGCAGCAATGATGGGCGGTTGGCCAAGGAGATGGCAATCGCGACTCTTTGTTGTTCACCTCCTGATAATTGCTGCAATTTATTGTTCATTCGATTCTCCAAACCCACCCAAGTGAGAAGCTCCTTGGCATAGGCTCGATCGATCCTACCATCCATCATCATGGGTGTCTCTACATTCTCCAATGCAGTTAAGTAAGAGAGCAGGTTCCGTGCATTATTCTGCCATATGAAACCAACTGTTTTCCTTTTGTAATCAACAAGCTGTTCATCAGTAATCCTCAGCAGATTCCATGGTCCTACTCTTACGTTGCCTGCAGAGGGACGATCTAATCCCCCGAGGATATTGAGTAAGGTAGATTTACCGCTGCCGCTGTTGCCAATGATCGCCATCATCTCGCCTTGCGTGACAGTAAAATTCAGCCCTTGTAAGGCGACGACTTCTATGTCGTCAGTTTTGTATATTTTGACTAAACCTTCGCATTCGATCATGAAAAACACCTTCACTCCTATAAGTTAATTGATGGGTGCGGCGCGGCGTAAGCTTCAGCATGTTTAGCGTTCTTCGCCAAGCTTAACCGCTTCGTGCACACGCAGTTTACGTATTTGCATGAATAGCAACCCGACTCCAATGAGCATCATAACGCCGACCGCTGAGTAGAGCTTCACGGTGTCCTTAGCTTCGAACACAATGCGGAAAGGAGGGATTTGGTTTGCTGAATCGCCAGCTGTCTGCAGGAATGGCAGGAATACATAGCTGGAAAGCTTACCTAGACCGATCCCTAGCGCGATGGATAAACCAGTGGTGAGAAGCTGTTCCATCAGCAGCATGCTAGTTAATTGCCCCCGCTGAAGTCCCATTGCACGAAGTATACCGAATTGAACCACGCGGCCAGAAAGGGTGAAGAACCAGTAGAGGATATAACCGATTAGCGAGATCAACATCGATACGATGAACCCCAGACTTAGAATGCCGAATACACCACCACGGGAAGGGTGATTGATCTGATCGATCAATGCATTACGAACATCTCGGACCTCTGACACCTCGATTTGCGAAGCTGCTAATTTCTCGACTATGGGAGTGACCTTAGCACCATCCTCCATTTTCAACCACACTTCATATGGGATTTTATTGATTCGATTGTTAATGTAGTCTAGATTAGAGATGAAGAACGGCATGCTCTTCGGATATAGGCTAGGCCAATAGGGTACAATGCCCACGACGATAAATTCAATCGCAGCCTGCTCTACACCTACGGTTAAGGTAACCAGATCGCCTTCCTCCAATTGATATTTCTCAGCGAAGGAGGAGGAGATTAGCACAGCTTGTTCATAATAACTAAGTAAATCCAAGTACACATTTGGATGTACTGGGTACAGATCAGACCTGAACCAAGCGACCTTGGAAAAATCGACATTATCGATACCGATTAGTTGACCTTGCCCAGCGGATTTGCCGGATACAGTCACCTTTCCACTTGTCTTGAGTACCCTCGCAGCAGCTTCAACTTCATCCAGCTGGCGGAACGGTTCGAAGGATGGTTCTGAATAATAAATAATGCTTTCATCGTTCTGATCCTGGTAGCCTTCCCAAACGGTTTGAATGACTACATCAGTCCCATATTGATATAGGGTACGATCATTCGTATTCATATCGATCGTCCTCGCAGCTGAGGAATTGTATACCCCAAGTCCCAGAGTCAGCAGCAGCAGAATCATGATCGGATAATAGGAATTTGCCGAACGAGATAGCTGTGTTAGGGTGAGATGCAGAGTGACCGGCATGAATGTTCGACCTAGACGGTGGAACATGGTAAGCAACCAAGGGAACAGTCGAAGGAACACAAGTCCCAAGGCGAATATCGATAAGGCAGGGACGAAGAACAATAAAGGCTGAACCTGAAGTTGATCAGACGATAGACCGGTGGATGCACTCAGCATCCGATTGGAGTTGAACATGTACCAGCCGCTTACTGCAGTAAGCAGCAGAATAAGATCGAGGTAATAGCGTTGCCAGAAAGGCTTGCCTGATCGAGCCATATTCCTCTTGTGGCTCACTATTGACGATCGGGCAAATATGGCAACCGGAACAACACTTGCACCGATAGCTATGCTCACCGCCAACAGTCCATAGAATAGCGTCGTCCAAGAGAAGTCAATCGGAATAACCTTTCTTCCGACGAAGGATAGGAATCCACTTGATGATCCGATGCTTTTGGCTAGAAACCACCCTATGGCAGTACCGAGGATTAATGAGCATCCTCCCAGCAGAAGTCCTTCCAATGTGTATAACCAGATCACCTGTCTTGTACTTCCCCCACGGCTCTTAAGTACAGCGATGTCCCCTCTTTGCCGGTCAAGTGACTGTCGTGCATTCATAGCAATGAAGTAGAACACCATCGCGATCATAGGTGCCGCAAGCGCGAATAACATCGCTTGCATCTGAATGCTCTGCGTTCTGAAATCGTAGAGCATATCCAGAAAGCTCAGGCTTACGTGGGTATTCTCAAGCTTCTGGAATAAGGTGATATCTAGACGGTCTAATGTTCGAATAAGTGGGGACAGATTACTTGTTCGAATATTCTGAAGATCGAAGGCATAGTACCAATCAGCAGCAGAGAGAGGTATATTCAGCTTCTTCAATATTTGCTCGTTCAGCGATTTGTCTGAAACCATCAGGGATTGTAGTAGTAGATCTTGACCGCCGACGACCCAAGCAGGATCTCTCTCATTGTTCAGGTCGTAGGCTCCAACAATTTCAACCTGAAATTTCTGTTGTATTCCGTCTCCATCTATAACCGTATATTGATAAACATCGCCAACCTTCATTTCGTGCCGATAGAGCGCATCTTGAACAACAATAGCTTCTATCTTACTGTCCTGGCCATGATCCTCGAACATCCGCCCTTGCGTGATCTCAATCAAATCAGAGAGTCCAGGCTGGGTCGCAAGCTCAAGCTGTCTGAATTTACTGGATCCCGATGGATTGGGATCAACGGATTTAATTTGTGAGCTGCGAATGCTGAATCTGCTGACGAGGGGGGTGGAGGGAAATCCGATATCGGAAGGAAGCTCTTCACGAATAAACTCATCTGTATCCTGGAATCCCTCCAAATCAGTTTCTCCCTTACCGCCGGCTTGATATTTCATATACAACGAGGCTGCAGGAAGCCCGTTTGTTTGTTGCTCGAGTGTTTGGGAGACCAGTCTTTTCAGTGAACCATCTGAATACATAGGAATACTCATGGTAAATGAGACGGCGATTGTAAGTCCTAGCAGTGTGCTTATGGCGAACCAACGATTATTCCACATTTTCCGATAAAGAAATCGAAGTATGGCCATTATTTACCAGCTACTTTCTGACCTTCGGTCAAGCCTTTGACGATTTCTACTTCCGTTGTTGTTCTCTCGCCAATTTCTACATCAACTTCACCCTTGGCCCCATTATCTTCAGAGACGATAACATAATTCCGGCTGTTCTGGGTGCGCAATGCAGCGACAGGGATAAGCAGTACATTGTCCTTGCGCTCTATAATGACAGAAACCGTTAAGGGTGTTCCACGGGACAGGCCTTCAGGCATAGCTTCGAGCTCGACGAGTAAATAATTATCTATGGAATCGCTGTTAGAATTCTCGGTTACCTCAGGGAGTCGACTTACCTTACCCCTCAGTTCTCCAACGGTATTGATATTGACAACAGCTTCCATTCCAGTCACTATATTATTCAGATCGGTTTGGCTAAAGGTAGCTGCCACAGTTAATGTTGTTAGATCAGCAATGGTACCGACCTTGTCGTAAGCTTTGACCGAATCGCCTTTCTTGGCGGTAAAGCTGACAATGGTGCCATCATAAGGAGCGGTCAGTTTGGATGCAGCAACAGTTTCCTGCAGTTGGACCCATTCATCTTGGAGTAATTCAAAATCAAGCATTTCCTTTTGAAGGATCACTTCATTCTGGTCATCAGCTTGCCGTAGAGAATTCTTCATGTCCAATTCGGCCTTGGCTACTTCTATTTCTTTCCTGCGGAGCTGTGCCTCCAGATCTCCTGAATCCAGTTCTGCAATCAATTGACCTTTGGTCACTGCATCCCCACTCTTTACATAGATCTCTTTGATTCTTTGGTTATCTTCGGTGAAGAAGAGATCCTCCTCTTGCTGGGATAGCAGCTTTCCAGAGCCGCTTGCTGTCACTTCGATGGTTCCTTTCGTAACAGGGTATTCTGGTTTCTGAGCAATCTTGGGGGTGTTGATGATGGGTACAGTTTCTTTCTCCTCTTCCTGTGGAAGCAATCCACAGCCAGTTATCGTCACGAGAAGAAGAGCAGATATGAGAACTTGCATATTATGCCGAAACGAAAGTACCATCGGCCATTTCATAAACATGGTCTGCCGCCTCCCAAATCGTTGAATCATGTGTGGTCATGCATATGGAAATCTGTTCTATATCGATAATGTCACGGAAGATGGCCATCACCCGTGCAGACATCTGTGAATCGAGCTCAGCTGTTGGTTCGTCGGCGAGCAATAGCAGGGGATGGTGAGCAATCCCCTTGGCGATGGCTACTCGCTGCTGCTCTCCTCCTGAGAGCTCGGATGGCCGATGGTGCGCACGTTTAGCAAGTCCAACCAGATCCAGACATTCCAAAACTCGTTGCTTCCAAATCGATTTCGGAACACCTGCCATTCTTAGAGATAACTCTACATTCTCATAGGCGGATAGCAGAGGCATTAGGGCAAAGGATTGGAAAATGATACCCATACGCTGACGTCGAAGTGCTGTCCGTTGATAGTCACCCAAACGATGTAGAGCCTGATCCTGGAACCATATTTCACCCTCTGTCGGAATATCCAAGCCACTAATCAGATTGAGCAGAGTCGTCTTGCCCGACCCAGAACGTCCCTTTAACATGATCAATCGTCCTGTATGTATGGACATATCAATACCTTTCAGCACATGAACTGATGTGCTTCCGGAGTGAAAGCTGTGTCTCACTCCGTTTACCTGTAACAGCACATCTGAACCGGATCTTATCCATTCGGATTGATCAGCCATCTGTTTCATCAGGTTCATTCTCCTTTC
>JBBDTA010000077.1:0-6294 GCA_040904605.1 Paenibacillaceae bacterium | reverse complement strand
CGCTTGAATAGTTGTAAGTACGACACTAATTTAGCTTCAGTTCAGTTCAGTTCAGTTCAGTTCAGTTCAGTTCAGAGGGTCTAGGAATGAAAGTACCACAGGTGTCTAAGCAACAATTAAGCAGAACTGAGCCAAAATAAAAGTCACTTGGAGCCATGATTTAGAAAAGAAGCCTAGCAATCTGCCGGCTTCTTCAATGTTTGTACCCTATATCCATGCTTTCAAATTAATCTGCCTTACGAATTCATCACCGCTTAATGCTTTACTCTGCTCGGGAAGTGGAATCTCTTCCTCTTCGCCATTCATGACCCAGCGGAATAGCTCTTCGTTATATGTTGCAAGAGCAAAGTCTATTAATGCTTCTTTCTCTACACGGTCTGCTTCCAAAGCTAGCAATATATCCTCCAGTTCAATATCAGCAGAAGGTACATAAATATGTTTGTTGGCACTAGGAATTCTTACTACATAATCAAAAGCATTATCCGCGTTGCGATCGTAGGCGATAATATAACCATGGCTCCCAATGGGAAGATGCTGCTCAAACGAGTCACCAATGATAATTACCTTCTGTCCGAGTTTTAACATGAGGTTTCCTCCCTATCGTAGCAACAATAGATTTCTTATCTGTTATCCTACTAAAAAAATGATAGAGTGTCCAATCCCAAGATTACAATATTCGGATAATCCCTTCACGGGATGTTGTTAATTTCTCATACCCACCCTCAGTAATGGCATAGGTGTTCTCAATTCCGACAACTCCACGACCAGGGAAGGTGAACTTAGGCTCGATCGCGATAACCATCCCTACTGTAAGAGGAGTCGTAACACCCTTTGCCAGAACGGGTAGTTCATCTATCTCCAAGCCAATACCATGACCAAGAAAGGATACCTGATCCGATCCATATCCCATATAATACGCTGACAGCCCTGCTGACACCGCCTCTTCCATTGCGGACGTATAGAGCTCCTCACAGATCGTACCGGGGTGCAGCATTTGTTCGGTGTTCCTGAGTATTCGCTCTGCCACTCCATAAGCTGCTGCCATATCCTGCGGTACAGTACCCATGACTAGGGTTCGAGTTTGATCAATAACATATCCATTGATGCAGCAACCGATATCGACGAATATCGGTTCATCTCTTCGGAACCGTCTGCGCCCTGCTCCCTGTGGACTGGCCGCGGTTAGTCCCATTCCCCCGGCAGGTCCATCGAAGTAAGTCGGCGTGGCAATCGCTTCACCTGCGCCAACTACTCCCGTTACAATTTCTTGATTGTAAGCGCGCATTCGCATCATTCCGATATGGCCATTCATTCGTAGGTCAAATTCTATACGAGCAATAAGCTCATATTCTGGCATACCCTCATTTATATAATCAATCGCATTCTCCAGTGCTAGATTTATGACACGGGCCGCTTCTTTAATGGCTGTAATTTCATAAGCTGATTTAATCATACGAACCTCTCTAATTAAGGCAGACCCATCGATGAACGTTACTTGCGGAAGTAACCCGGAAATTCTATGAACCAATTGAGCTGGAGCTACATCATATTCCATGGCAATGAATGGGCTGCTCAGCTTAAAAACTTGCGGGAAATCGGTCGCAAGCTGTTCACCAAACTTCCGAAATGAGCCTAATGGAACTGTACGGATGACCGCCTCCTCTAATGCTCTCTGAACACTTCTACGCACATAGTAGATCGGATCGCCAATTGCTGGAACGAAGAGATACCCCGTCTGCATAGATCCAGTAAAATAATACAAATCTACATTCTGTGTAATCAGGAAGCCAGAGATTTCTCTACTCTTCATTACTAGCTGTAATCGCTCAATTCTATGGCTACATTCATGTTCCAAGGAGTTCTTCATCTGAATTGACCTCCGATAGCTATATGTTTCATTAATTATAGCTCAAATGACAGGATAAAGCTCCGCTGTACCTTTGATTACCCACGTGATCGGACCGATCACGTGATAAATTCGTGGATATTCCACTCGAATGACCATAATAACACCAGGCCGCTGCAAGGTTACCTCATAGTCATAATCGTCATTGACATAGTGGTAGGGGAATATTCGATTCTCATTAATAATTTCGAATACTAGAACATCAACGGGTGATTCAAGAAAGCTGCCCTGCAAGGGAATGTTGTCTATATCAAGCTGAAGATTAGATTGCAGATAATAATATGCCTCCTCCTCTGCAGCCTGTGAATCAATGGACATAATACCCTGAGCGAGCTTCTGTTCATCTAATTGTTGAGCTGCAGCATGTGCCGCCCGATTCAACCCATGCTTGAGTCTGAATAGCGTATTCATCGAAACCTCTTCATCAATTTGTAAGGCGAACATTGTCATGAAGAATACCAATAAGAGCATATAAAGAACAATCTTATGCATAATTATAATCTCCTACGGAACGTATTCACTCATCTTCATACCGCTCGCCGTCATCCGAGAAGAGACATCAGGTGGACTTATTCCAATGAGACGATCAATATCGAATAACCGCTGATAAGGATAAGATATGAGCAGCTGTATGCCAATACCACGAAGAACGGGACGAGCAGGGTCTGTACCGTCGCCCCCATTCGAAGTGCTTATCGTGTATTGGAGATCAGTGCTAATAAAGCCTCTAGCTGCAAGACGTTGCCTCGATTCCTGTAACATCATTTCACTAATATAACCATGCGAACCATTAGCTCCAACCTCCAACAATAAATCCACTTCTTTCTGGATCACAGCTTGTCGAACAATGAGCACATGCTTATAGATCGGTGAGAACATAAACCAGCAGAGCAAGGCCGAGAATAATATAAACACTAGTATTTGTTTCATCGACTCATGGATCGATCCTTTCTACCCCTACATTGACCTGATTACCTCGGAGCTGCAGATCCCTCAGAATGCCTTCGTCACCACCGATGGTATTCTCATACAGTACAATAATAACGATTAGCAGCATGATACTTACAAGTAATGCGCGCACATGATTAGTCTCCCTTCATTCCATTAATTGGTATCTAAATTTGTGATTTGTGTATTGGCAGTTGTACCTTTGTCTTCAATTTTTTTCTTCAGTCCATTCGTATCATCTGCCACGATGCTGCTGAATAACAACGCAACCACGATCAGCATCATGACTGTCACTAATATACTGCGCACTTGTACCACCTCCTTCTAATCATAACGATATAACTCTCATCCCAAGGACTCGAACAGCTTCTGTCCTTCGGCCACCCATGGATATACGAACAATCGGAAGGTGAAGAGGATAGGTATACCCGCCATTATAAACAATAGATAGGATACGGTTTCTCTGCGTCCCTCTTTGGTCAATTCTAGCTTCTCTTTGTAATCCTGCACTCTTTGCCGCAGCAACTCATAATAGCGCTCACTCTCATGCTGACGTAACGAATTCAGTGTTTCTGCGAAGCTATATCCCTCTTCTGTGCCAATACGCTGCTTGAATTGTCCAATCGCATATGCTGCATTGTGATACCACTCATTGGTGAGCATATACAGCTCATTGCGAATCGAGTTAGCGTAAGGCAAGCAGCGAACCAGCTTAGTATGCAAGTTCATCGACGAGCCTGAGTAATACAGCAGCTGACGACTAACGATGTATACATCACTAACAATTCTCTGTCGACGATGTCGCATGAATGACTCCAAGAAAGGCTTGTCCAGCATCATAAGTGCGATGATTGCTGTTAACAAAATTTCTACGACTCTCACATTAAAGCTGTATGGACCATACAGCCTTTCCAAATAGAACATACCTGTCAGCAGCAGGAGAAGGGTCAAGGTCAGCATTCTTCTAGCTGCTAAATAAGTCTCAGCCTGCCATCCTAAGCCGCACCCCATCAATAGCTGCTGCCTTTCCCTCAGAGACCGACTAGTAGGTGAAGGTAGGAGCAACAGCTTACGAAAGCCTCTAGACCAACGCTGATGGCGAAATCCTATCGTTCCAGAGTAAACACGTTTATTTCGATGCTTATTGAACAATGCCAGTGATAAATAATAGATCATAATAAAAAGTAAGAGAAACAGGATCCCTTGTGTTAACCAAGTTAATCCATTAAAGAATACCGATTGTATAATCAGAACTTCCTCACCTCCTCGTAAAAGTTTTTGAGAGCCTGTCATTACATTCTTCTCATAGATAAATAGATACCCATTAAGAACGAAGCACCAATCAGTATAATCGCATCAAGCAGCATATCTCTACCGACTTCGGACACCACATAATAGGCATAAGCATTATCCGCATCTATTCTGAAATTAATGACCATGAACACAATAAGAAAAACGATCGGCGAAAAGTTGGCAATACGAATTTCCAATAGTCTGTTTCTCTCTACCTGGTCCATACGTTGTGCCTTTCTCATATCTCCTATGAGCTCCTTCAGATTAAGGGACAAATCCACTCCTTCTATGAGCCCAAATCGCAATATGCTAATATAATGGTCTGCCCATTGATTGCCTAATGTGAGTGCAAATACCCTAAGGCAGGTATCAGCTTCCTTGTTCACCATTAGACCCAAATACAGTTGCTCGAATACACCTTTTATTGGATATAACATTCGATTTTCTTCTACAGAAGCTTTCAATACCATGCGAATATTCTTGTGTTCAGAGAGAATGTAAGACTGATAGAAGACCTCCATCGCAGGTAGAAAATTGATCCGACTTCTCATCTGTATCGTCAATAGACGCATACGCAAGCTAATATACGGAATTAGAGCAAGGATAACGCCTAGGGATACAACACCTTTAACACTAGAAAAGAATAACGTACCCAACAACACCCCACTCATCGCAAGCAGAACACCAATCAATAAAAGCTGAGCTACACGGAGAGAGGATGATACCGATTCAAGCAAATCGGATAAATGCACCCAAAGCTTATATCGATGGATGAACGAAGTATGACCACGACCAACAAAAGGGAGCCTCCAGTTATTAGATAATCTCGAGCGGATAATAGATCGGCTGATTACACTGATGATTAAATACTTGAGACCAATGTATATAAGAACTAATAGAATTGAGATCCACATAATCTTGGCCAGAATGAACATCATCATGGCATGACTCCACTTGAGATGAGCTGTTCATAGCCAGAATGATCATGCTTGCGAATTCGATTCACGATGTTAGAACTTAGTGTCTCGGGAAAGCTCCAATTCCCTGATCGTTCATCATA
Organism: Paenibacillaceae bacterium; assembly: GCA_040904605.1. Taxonomy (GTDB): domain Bacteria; phylum Bacillota; class Bacilli; order Paenibacillales; family UBA4045; genus UBA4045. The sequence continues at coordinate 1,087 of JBBDTA010000077.1, read as the reverse complement.
CAGGGCAATGCTTCTGACATGAACATCATCATTGACGTAACTATACTCCCCCATTCTGATAATTTTTCTCTTCCCATTGATAATCGCCATCTCCACTCCAATCTGGGTCACATATTCGGTTATTCGCTTCACTAAGCGGTTCGCATTTATAGCTCTTCCATCCTGCATACACATATCAGATATCGCATCAGGTACATCTTCTAGTGCATGGACATGAACAGAGGTCAGGCTGCCTGCATGTCCTCGTGTACAGGCCCGCACATACAGGTTCGCGTCATCATCCCGAATCTCGGCATGTACAATACGTTTCGGAGATTGGCGTAATGCCAGCTTGAATGCTTGTTGACCATCATGAACAGGATCATCCTCTACGATCTCATACTGAACGATATTCTTCTTCGGGAAATCTCGCTGGAGCATAAGTTCGAACCTAGACTCAATCGTAACTATACGTTCATGATCGGGCATCTCTGCAATGAGTGCCTTAATTAAATGAGTTTTCCCTGAATTTGTCGGGCCAATAATCACCATATTCAGATAGGATCGAACAAAACAACGGAGGTATCTCATGATCGTTACATCCATCGTCTGATATTCTTGGCTACACAGGGTGGGAAGATCATAACGATTTGTCGTGTAGAAACGAATAGTGAGAGTCGGTTGGGCTGTGAAACCAAACCCGGTTAATGTCACACGAGATCCATCGCTCAGTCGCACCTCGGCCCACTTTTTGCGTGCATTCAATGTATCCTGATTAAATAACACTAGATTTTGTTGGATCTGCTCAACCTCATCTATAGAACGAAAAGCATGCAGGGATGCTCTGGGGATGCCTCCTCGAACCTCGAAGATGGAAGTCCCTACGACTTGAATTTCTTCTAATCCATCCTTATCCTTCAGTATGAGCTCTAATACATTCAACCCCGCAACCTCAGCGAACACAGCTTCCGCCAATGTCTCATACTTCCTACCAGGCGACTCCGCATCATGAATACGTTTCTTGATCAGGAAATCATTAATCATCGCAAGTAGCCGTTTACGTTCCTCAGCGAATCCTAGAATCGCTCGATTCAGCATCTCATGATGC
>JBBDTA010000076.1:0-6309 GCA_040904605.1 Paenibacillaceae bacterium | reverse complement strand
ATAATATGACGGATCGACTGAAGGAAGCCTTATCGCAGAATGAAGAGGAGAAGGAAAAGCTAGCGTCTATTCTATCGAATATGAGTGACGGTGTGATCGCGACTGATGATCTCGGCAAGGTCATATTGATGAATCTAAGAGCAACGAACATGCTTAAGACGGGTGATTCTAGTGAATTGCAGGATAATAATATGGCTAATTTATTAGGCTTGCCGAAGGATAAGGTTGATCGGTATGTGTTGGGCGAAGAGAATTCCGTACGGCTCGATCTAGACCGCGGTGAGGAGGATGAGCCCATGCGGGCACGAGTCACCTTCTCCCCGATTCATCGCAGGGGCATGGGGATTACGGGAACGATTGCTGTTCTTCAGGATATTACCGAACAGGAGAAGCTAGAACAGGCTCGTAGGGACTTTGTTGCTAATGTATCACATGAGCTGAGGACCCCGCTAACTACGATTAAGAGCTACATGGAAGCGCTCGATGATGGCGCTCTGGATGACCCAGCCCTATCGCACAAGTTTATCGGGGTTGTAAGGAATGAGACTGAACGGATGATTCGTCTTGTTACGGATCTGCTTCATCTGTCCAAGCTGGACTCTAAACAAGCGAGTATGGTTAAGGAATGGACGGATGTCAAACAGATGCTGGAGGAGGTGGCGGATCGGTTCGCCTTTCAGCTTCAGCAGAAATCGATTCGTATTGAGGTGCTGATTGAGGAGCCACTGGATCCTGTGTGGGTTGATCCAGATCAGATTGATCAAGTACTCGACAACCTAGTCTTCAATGCAATCAAATATACATCCGATGGCGGGTCAATTGAGTTACGTGCCCGCAGAGTCAATGACATGATTGTTGAGCTATCTGTGAAAGACACAGGGATTGGCATACCCAAGAGGGATATTGAATATATCTTTGATCGTTTCTATCGCGTAGACAAAGCAAGGTCTAGGGTTAAGGGCGGAACTGGACTTGGTCTATCTATTGCCCGGGAAATAATCAAGGCCCATGGCGGAGTTATATCCATTGAATCCGAAGTGAACGTGGGTACGTTGGTGAAATTTACACTACTCGGCTCAAGCAGGAGGGAGGTATCGTGATAGAGAAGAGTAAGACGATACTACTCGTCCTGTTGGTTTCTTCGAGCTTGCTGCAAAGCTATCTTCTGGCGTATCATTCTTCGGATTTCGAGCCCATTCTGGTAACGGACTATGTGGAGACAGAGAAGATTGGTACACAAGTAGCTTCAGAGAGTCTCTTCTATCCGCAACAAATTATCCTTCATAAAGAAAGTGAAACGCATGCGGTTTTATTCCCGCAGCATGCATTCTTCGACATAATCTATGATAAGATTAGAGCAGCAACATTCGAGGGTATTCGGACTTCTGCAAGCTTTACACAACAGTTAAGAGAGCAGAATCAAGAGAACGGAGTGGAAATTCGCTTTGGAGGTGGTGTTCCATTAAGTGTATTTAATCTCTTCATTCCACTTAAGCTTGATTTTGTTACACAGGTAGATCGTATATCGGCAATGTGGCTGACTGTGAATAAGGTAAGCAATAAAGTTGATATCTTCTTGGTCAATGAATCGGAAACGGCAGTATACGAAATTATTACAGCGGATATATCCATGGTGCAGGTCATAGAATTTATTGGGCTTAATGAGCTCCAGGTGAAGCATAAGATTTTACAGAACCATATATATATTCCCGTTGAAGATATCGCAATGAATACATTGATCTACAAATATACAAGCATTACAACAGAGCAAATGGAGAACATCCTATTCCCTGACCCAGGGATAACAAGAAATTTGCCGACTAGAGACGGAACAGAAATTTATTCAGATGGCAAAAGAGGGCTGCAGATTAAGACGAGTCAATTATGGATGAGTTATACAGATCCGATTGCTCCTCTAGAAGATACATCGGATACGAGAGAGGATCTGAATGCGGCCATACAATTCATTAATCAGCGTGGTGGCTGGAATGGTCAATTCCGCATCGATTATGTAGCTCCGAATTTGACAGATAAGGGTCAACGTATTATTTTCCGACAGTACTTGCCTGTATACCCGGCCGCATATCCTATTCTGGAGCAAGACAATCAGTTATTCGGTCACATTGCTGCTACCTTACAAGGTGGGACCATCTCTGAATATGAACGGTCACTCATTATGATGGAGACTAAACCGGCCAGTCGATCAGAGAAGCTGCTGCCTGGTGGACAACGATTAGAGGAAAGACTTCTGGCCTATAGCAATCTATTCAATGTTGAAGCCATATATCCAGCTTACCGTCCGCAAATTACCCCGGAGTATGTGGAATTTAAACCCTTATGGGTTGTTGAATTAAATAATGGCGTCATTGAGGAACTACCCTAAGATAGGAGAAGCTCACCATGGACTGGAGTCGGGCGAAGACGATATTATTGGTTTCTTTTCTGCTATTAAACCTATTACTTGGGTATCAGCTTTGGTATGACAAAATGAGCCCAATGGGGAATAATTCGGATGTGATGGAGGCTACTCCGGAGATTGTGCAGATTATGGCTTTGAAGGATATCGTGCTCTCAGCGGAGGTGCCGAAAGATACTCCAAAGCTGCGGGAAATTGATGTGAGAATTACGCCAAGTGATGGAGAGCCGCCAATTGTTGCATTGTCTACACCGTTTCAAGCGGCCGGGCTTCAGGATAAGACCTCAATGAAGAACGCAATCAGCAGGCAAATTCCTGATGGTGAGAGCTACCAGTTGGATGATTTCGATTCGGAAGGAGACAGCCATGTGCTTCATCAGATGCAAGGGCTATACCCCTTGTTCGATGTGAAGCTGGAGCTGAATGAGGTGAAGGGTGTCATTAAGACTTATAAGCAGACTCATGCTGAAGTCCTATCTGGAGCAGTCGTGAAGGAGCAGAAGGTGCTAACCGGATTTACCGCGATTGAATTACTCGTTGAGAAGTACTTGAAGGCCGGATCCAACATTATTGATGTTCGGCTTGGTTATCATGGTCAGACCTTTGATGCAGAGACTCGTGTATTAGCGCCTTATTGGCGGATTGTGACAGACCAAGGAGATCGATTCTTTGTGCATGCGATTACCGGTGCTGTTGAGGAATAGGGTGATATAGGATTAATAGAATAGGGGTAGGGAAATTTGAGTTTGCGATTCTGTGTATTAGCTAGTGGATCAACGGGGAATGCTTCCATCGTCACCAATGATGAGGTTAGTTTGTTAATTGATGTTGGTCTTAGCACGAAGAAGCTGGAACAAATGATGGAATCCAGGGAATGGAATCCGAAGAAGCTGGAAGCGATCTTAGTGACACATGAGCATTCGGATCACATCAAGGGACTTAGTGTGATGGCGCGCAAGTATCAGCTGCCGGTCTATGCCAATGAGAATACATGGAAGGCTATCGATCATCATATGGAAGGCATTGCTGACGATCAAAGATGCATCATGGAGACGGGGAGCGTTGTGCAATTCGGTAGCCTGCATGTTGAATCGTTCGCCATCTCGCACGATGCTGCGGAGCCTGTCGGATATTGCTTCAGGGATGGGTCACTGAAGGTTAGCTTTGCCACTGACCTTGGTTATATGAGTGAGAAGGTGAAGGATAAGATCATCGATTCGGATGTGCTCGTGTTGGAATCGAATCATGATGTAGATATGCTGCGTGTCGGTCGATATCCATGGAATATCAAGAGGCGGATTCTGAGTGATATTGGTCATCTATCCAATGAGGCTGCAGGGGAAGCACTAAGTGATATGGTCATTGCGGGTAAGCTGCGACGGGTATATCTTGCACACTTGAGTCGCGAGCATAATGTGATGGATTTAGCCAAGCTAACGGTGCATAGTGTATTAGAGGAGAAGGGTTACAGCTTACAGGAACGTAAGGTCAGGCTGATGGAAACCTACTATGACCGACCGACCTTATGGGATGCAGTAGGCATGGAATGAGGTTTACTGCTGGCTTTGTCCAGATAGCGCATCTATGCAATCAAGTAAATCAAGACGTGCGACTCGGGCCTGAAGCTCAGTTGTATTCACGATCCCTTTCTCAATCAGAAGCTCCATGAGAGCGCTGATCATGAGTGATTGCTTGTAATGCTCTTCCTTCAAGTCTGCTAGCTTAGCAATCATATGAACCTCGTCCATAGGGTTCATAGGGCTCATTGGATTCATATGGGGTCTTCTGCCAGACATGTTCATCTCTCCTTAAAAGTTTTTGTTGGTGCGCGAGTGGCCGGAAAAACTACTTCGAAAGCATATGCAACTATTGAATAGTAATAGACTTACTACCATTGTAGGTTCGAGTTTCGATAATTATTCCTCCGGACTGATAAATACATAATTGACAGGAAAGAAGTGACGGACATGAGCTTTTGGAGTAATGATGAATTCGGCGGAACTTCAGAGCCTGGCCGCAAGCGACTGAGGACGTTGTACAAGGGCTGGAAATCCAATAAGCCGCATAGCTTCATAACCAAGAGGATCGGTTTTATCATTCTGATTCCCTTGCTATTGTTAGCTGTATGCTGGTTGTTCATTCTACCTTTTTTCCTGCATCACGAGAATTCCAGGGGAATCGGTCCCATGACTGGGAGCGAAGGGCAAGGCTCATCAAGCTTTAATGAGAGTGTGATATTAGCAGCTGACCGGGTGAAGCCTGCTGTGGTTAGCGTTATCAGTTTATCTCCGAAGGGGAAGATTGAGGGGACGCCGGAACAGGGACAAGAGCAGGAACAGGAATTGTTCGGAATGGGATCAGGAATTATTATCAATATTAAGGGCAAGAAGGCATTCATCGTTACGAACGAGCATGTGATCGAAGGAGCCTCGTCGATTGAGGTGGTACTGACCGATGGAGAACGACGTAAAGCAAAGCTAATCGGTGCAGACCGCGTTACAGATCTGGCCGTGCTGCAGATTGATAGTAAGGATATTCATATTGTCGCAAAATTCGGAGACTCTGATCGTTTGAAGGCGGGCGAATCGGCGATTGCTATAGGTAACCCTCTTGGTCTTGGTTACTCACAGACGATTACAGCAGGTATTATCAGCGTTCCGTTACGTACAGTACCCATATCGCTTAATCGGGATGGACAGATGGATTGGGAGGTCGATCTGATTCAGACGGATGCAGCGATCAATCGGGGTAATAGCGGAGGAGCACTCGTTAATCTGGATGGTTCAGTGATCGGAATCAACAGCCTGAAGGTGACCGATTTCGGTGTGGAAGGCTTAGGCTTCGCAATCCCCAGCAATCATGCGATACCGATCATCGATAGCTTGTTAGAATTCGGCAGGGTGAAGCGCCCTTTCATCGGTGTATCCACGACGGATCTGAGCGCTTATATGGAGGGTATGGAATCCTTGAAGCTGCCGAACGATGTGGAGAAAGGGATTATCGTGCTGGAAGCATCTGGTCCTGCCAAGGAAGCGGGTATGCAGACGGGTGATCTCATCACTCGCTTAGATGAACGAGAAGTAGGTACGACATTAGAACTGCGGAAATACCTCTACCTGGACAAAAAGATTGGTGATCAAGTTAAAATCAGCTTCTATCGGGGAGGTAAGCGCGCATCGGTTATACTAACCTTAGTGGAGCGGGAGGATACGGAATAGTGAACACTATGACGACGGAAACCATGATACTGTGAAGGAGTAAACAAATCTATGCTGCTTGTATGTGAAGATCACCTGGATTTAGCTATGGATATCATCGTAGACGATTATGAGAAAGCACCAGAGCTGTTAACACTCGAGCAAGCGGGGCTTGCTCATGAGCAACCACCTCAGAAATGTGCACACTGTGAAGCACTTGCACAGTACGTGGTGAGCTAGCGTGAATATTCAGATAGTTGCCGTTGGGAAGCTGAAGGAGAAGTATTGGGTTCAAGGCATAGAGGAATACATGAAGCGGTTAGGTCCTTATGCCAAGATTCATATACATGAAGTAGCGGATGAGAAGGCTCCTGATTCGATGAGCGCCGCTGAGGAGCGCCATGTGAAGGAGAAGGAAGGCGAGCGCATTCTTGCGCAGCTGAACGCGGATGCCTTCGTTATTGCACTATCGTTGGACGGACAAGCTTGGTCCTCGGAGCAGCTAGCTGGACAGCTGTCAGAGCTAGGCACGTATGGACGGAGTAAAGTAGCATTCGTGATTGGAGGCTCCCTCGGACTATCCGCGGGGGTTCTTCAGCGTGCGGATATGAAGCTATCCTTCGGTCGGATGACCTATCCACATCAGCTGATGCGGCTGATTCTGGTCGAGCAGGTTTATCGGGCTTTTAAGATTAT
>JBBDTA010000075.1:0-6337 GCA_040904605.1 Paenibacillaceae bacterium | reverse complement strand
TAAAACTACTTCGTAAGCATATGCTTAGTTTTTGATGGCTGCGCTAGCAGTCGATGTCCAATGAGCAACTATAGCACCAGCATCCTGCGGATAACCCCAATAGTATCCTTGGCCATAATCGCAGTTTTCTTCCTGTAAAACTTTGATATGTTCTTCGTCTTCAATTCCCTCAGCAACGACTGCGATACCTAAATTTCGTGCCAACGTAATGATGGAGCGAGTGATCGCACGATCCTTGGAATTTGTTTGGATTTCATTAATGAAGCATCGATCAATTTTTAAATAATCCACTGGAAACACCTTCAAATAACTTAACGACGAGAAGCCTGTCCCAAAGTCATCAATCGATAACGAAATTCCAAAGTCCTTCAATGCTTGTAATTTGTTCACGCACTCTTGAGGATTTACCATCAAGCCGCTTTCCGTAATCTCCAATTCGACCCACTTGGGATTTAACCCCGTTTGCTGAATAATGCTTGTGACTGATTTAACTATATTCTCCTGTTGAAATTGCCTTGGTGATATGTTGATACTCATGACAACAGGGGGAAAGCCTTTACCCTGCCACTCTTTATTCTGCAAGCATGCCTTTCTTAACACCCAACGATATATAGGTTCAATGAGTCCGTTCTGTTCAGCAAATGGTATAAACTTAAGGGGGGGGACTAAACCTAGTTCCGGTGATTGCCATCGAATCAGAGCTTCTATACCATACATGGTTCCCATCTTCAGATTAATTTTGGGTTGATAATGCAGAACGAATTCATCGTTGTCGAGCGCCTTTCTCAAGAGCATTTCAAAGTCAAGCCGTTCCTTCACCTGTTCATTTAACGAAGACTTGTATATGTAGAATGAGTTCTTTCCCTTCTCTTTAGCTTTATACATCGCAATATCCGCATTCTTCACAATCTCGTTGGCATCTTCCCCGTGATCAGGATATAAACTTACGCCGATGCTGACGCCAATATGATACTCCTTGTTATTGAAACAGAATGGTTCTTGCAATGAATCGATCAGCATTTGACACTTTTGAGAGATCGATTCCTGACTATAAGCATCAGGGAATAATAAGATGAATTCATCCCCGCCAAGTCTAGCTAGCGTATCCTCCGATCTGATTTTTTTGTTAATTCGAATTGCGAAGGATTGCAGTAGACTATCCCCTACCTGATGCCCCAAACTATCATTAATAAACTTAAAATTGTCTAAATCCATAAGAATGACTGCTGTCTTCTTCTGATCTATGGCCGCAGGTGTAATGGATTCTTCCAACTGTTTCATGAATAATCTACGATTGGGAAGACCTGTCAATGCATCATGATAGGCCATATAGGTTATTTGCTCCTCTGAGCGTTTTCTATGTGTACTGTCCGTACGAATGGCCGCATATTGATAAGGTTTCCCATCCTCATTCATAAAGGGCACAATGATCGTATCAAACCAGTGTAGCGTACCATCCTTAGCTCGATTTAATATATCGTTCCTCCAAACCTCGCCCTGTTGAATGGTTCTCCACATATCACGGAAAAACTCCTTAGAATGATGGCCCGACGATAATATCCGATGATTCTTCCCAATAAGCTCTTCCCTACTATATTTCGAATTCAGACAGAACTTGTCATTCACATATTCAATCGTACCATCGGCATCAGCAATGGTGACAAGGGATGACACATCCAAAGCAAATTTAAAGTCAGACAGCTGCTTTAATGTTGTTTTTAAAGCTGTTCGGGTATTGTGAATATCTGTCATATCCAGGGATGTCCCATCTAATATATTGAAATCTGATAGAATTTGGCCTACTTGACACCCCATCAATACGTTGTTATAAAACTGGACTTCTATTGTTCTATCAACGATTCCACGAATGTGATTTCGGGGTTTATTCATTAAGAATTTTCCCTCCTTCCAAACATCAAGTTTTCATAATAATGATGTATTTACACAATAAGGGTATTCATTAAAGCTTACAATTAGGGAAAACCCTTGAAATCTATGTCCCGTACATAGGAAAAACCCTAATTGACATTATAAAAAAGGTGTCCCTCAATTTGACTGGGGACACCCTCTTTACGTATAGTGATAACTGATTGTACATTTTTTCCGTTCCAACTCGACAATAAATACAAGGATATTCCACACACGATATCGGTTCAACGCAGCTGGGCGCATACCTGTCGATCGCTAAACTTTTATCCTATTTCCAGACTCGAACGATTTTATCGCAGCATGGGCTAAAAGCAGAGCACGTTGGCCGGCAATAGCGTGAATTGGAGGTTGCTTACCCGTTTTTAATGTTAGGAACAAATCATCCACATGTCGATCAAATGTACGATGAAATTCACGATCCATATCATTAAAATATCCAGCTTGCCACACTTCAGCTGTTTCATTACCCGTTGCCTGATAGTTGTATTCACGTACGGTATCATGGATAACTGCCCTCCCCGCAGTTCCATCAAGCTCTACCCTGTGCGAATCGCGATAGGCATAAGACGAATCATATGTGCCGATAAGGCTTCCCACTGCCCCATTAGAAAACTTAAGAGATAAGCACATCGTTCGATAACCATTTCCGGTTTTATTCGTCATCTCTGCCATTATTGACTCAATAGGCCCGCATAAGTACTCTAACATATCAAATCCATGGCATTGTGTTTCAATCAAATTAGCATGCGGATGATTAGGGGAACCCTCACCGCCGAAGCGCCAAGAAGCTAATGTTAAGTCTCCCAGCTTATTTTCTTTAATAGCTTTATAGGCTAGTTGTACAGGCTTGGCATAGCGATGATTGAAATTTATCGCAAAGAAAAGATTACGTTTCGCTGCTTCGTTCAGCAACGTTTCCGCTTCATCCAACTCGAATACCAACGGTTTTTCTACAAGAAGTGGTATACCCGCTTGAATAACCTTCAGAGTGGCTTCGAAATGCCCCTCATTAGGTAAACACATACTCACAAAATCAGGTGTTTCCCTATTTATCATTTCATCGATGTCCACATAAGCTTTAGTTCCAAACTCATCTGCCCGCGCTTTAGTCTTATTCAGATCACGCCCAACAATTGCACAGAAATCCACATCAGGTCGGGTAGCCCAAATACGTGCATGTTGCAGTCCCCAACTGGCAGGTGTATTGAATCCAGATGATAAACCTTTTCCCGCGCTGTCACCACCAGCTCCGATTAATGCAACTTTTAACTTATTAGCTTTACTCATGACTCATCCATCTCCTTTGACGATCTTCTCCATTAAAAAAATGCATATAGAAAGCGCATACAATCATGGCTTTGACAAACGAATACAGCAGATATATTATACGAATATAAAATGATTTAAACAAGTATAAACCATTCCACGAGTGGAATGTTATTCGGTTAATAACGTAAGTGATTGTGGAAGCTAGCTCTACCAACGAACTAGGTAAAATTCTATTTGAAAAAGCCATGGATCTACACCCATGGCTCACATTCTAGGTTTATTTATTTAGCAACCTTACCACTCCAGGCCATTATTCCTCCGTTTAGATTATAGATTTGACTATATCCATTGCGGCTTAGTATCTTCCCAGCTTGCTTGCTTCGCATTCCGCTGCGGCAATATAGAAATACAGGCTTATCTGTGGAAATTTGTTGAAGCTTCTGTCCAATTTCACCTAATGGAATGTTCTTAGCTCCAACAATCCGACCTTGCCGAAATTCGTGTATTTCACGAACATCAATGAGTTGGGCATTGTTCTCGCTTCGTTTCAGCTCGTTCTCAAACTCTTTCCCATTTAAGTTTTTTACTCCTTTTACAGGTGCAAATTGCTTATAAACAAACCATACAATCAGAACGATCATAATGACGTACAATATATTATCCATACTTTCATCGACCTTCCTTCCTATGTTGAAAACTCATCTATTCATTCTGATTAGAAAGCAACTTTCCCGTACCATGATGACATACCGCCTAGCATATTGACCACGCGATAACCTTCAGCGGCCAAATACTCGCATGCTCTCGCGCTTCTGGCCCCGCTATGACAAACCATTACGTTCATCTGGTTTTTATTGAGTTCACTTATTCTTTGAGGCAGCTCTCTTAATGGAATATGCTGTGCCTCATGAATATGTCCTCGATGCCATTCATCCAATTCCCTCACATCTACAATCACCATCTGTTCACCCTTAGCCAATTTGGCCTCTACATCCGCGGGTAACCAAGTTTCATACATTCAATCCATCTCCTCTTATCTTAAAATATACTTGCACTATATATCGCATTATTATAATATAACGATATAAGGAGTTTGTAAAGGAGAATGTTGAACATGGATAATAATTTCAAGGCATATGATGGGGCAGCCAATATCCTAAAGGCACTGGCTCATCCCGTCAGATTGTGTATCGTGAAAGGTTTACTGGATTCTGGCAACAGCAACGTTACTTACATGCAACAATGCCTTGACTTGCCTCAATCTACCGTGTCCCAGCATCTACAGAAACTCCGTAGTCTTGGAATTGTCGAGACGGATCGGAATGGCTTGGAGGTCATATACACCGTGTCCAATAAGAAAATCAAGGATCTCATCGAGATTTTGCTGTAGGAGCTACAAAATCGACCACTTGCGTGGTCATCACTTATAGGAGGAACTTCATTATGAAAAAGAAAATACTAATTATCGGAGGCGTTGCTGGCGGCGCTTCTGCTGCTGCTAGGCTGCGGAGATTGGATGAGGATGCACATATAATCATGTTCGAGAGAGATCCTTACATATCTTTCGCCAATTGTGGTTTACCTTATTATATCGGGGGATCGATCGAAGATCGCAGCAAGCTGCTGGTTCAAACACCGGAGACCATGTACACACGCTACCATATCGATGTTCGGATAAATAGTGAGGTTGTTGGTATAAACCCTGCCAATCAAACAGTCCGCGTTCAGAGTAAAGATCGTGGGGAGTACGATGAAAGCTACGATTATGTGATATTGTCACCCGGTGCCAAACCGATTCGACCCTCTCTGCCCGGCATATCCAGCGATAAAATTCATGTGCTCCGTAACATACCCGATACCGATCGAATCAAGCTTCACGTATCGGAAGCTAGAACACGTTCAGCTGTAGTCATTGGCGGTGGGTTCATTGGTGTAGAAATGGCGGAAAATCTGCGGGAGCTCGGTCTAGATGTTACGCTAGTCGAGGCCAGTTCGCAAATCTTAGCCCCTTTCGATACAGAGATGTCTGCCGTTCTATCTAAGGAAATGGAGGACCATGGCGTTAAGCTCATTCTCGGGGATAGCGTTCAGTCATTCCATGACAACGATGCTACTATTGATGTGAACCTGTCGAGTGGTACTGTATTACAGACGGATATCGTCATTCTCGCCATCGGTGTATCGCCGGATACGGCATTCTTGCGCAGCAGTGGACTTGAACTCGGACCAAGAGGACATATTATTGTGAATGACAGGCTGGAAACCAATCTAGACCATGTTTATGCCGTAGGTGATGCCATTGAAGTCGTGGATTTCGTGAACGGTCAGAAGACCGCCATCCCGCTTGCAGGTCCAGCTAACAAACAAGGCCGCATTGCTGCTGATAATGTCTGCGGACTCGGAACAACCTATAAAGGCTCACAAGGAACATCGATTATCCAAGTATTCGGAATGACAGGCGCAGCAACGGGGAATAATGAGAAGACATTACAGCGATTGAACATCCCATATCATGTGATTTATGTTCATCCTGGCTCCCATGCCGGTTATTATCCGGGAGCAACCCCATTATCGATCAAGCTGTTATTCCATGAGAATGGGACTGTGTTAGGCGCTCAGATCGTTGGGGTGGATGGTGTCGATAAACGAATCGACGACATAGCGACGGTTATCCACTTCAAGGGTACGGTAACCGATCTGACCGAGCTGGAGCTTGCCTATGCTCCGCCGTATTCCTCCGCCAAGGATCCTGTTAACATGGCTGGTTATACGGCCGAGAATGTACTAACGGGCAGAGCAGAAGTCATTGTCCCCCCGGACTTGCTATCTAGAGACCTGTCAGCCACCCAGCTGGTTGATGTTCGCTCGGAAATCGAGCATACGAACGGACATATCCCAGGTTCTATGTTGATACCAATCGACGAGCTGAGAGGCCGTCTTGATGAACTAGATCCGCAGAAAGAGGTTTGGGTATACTGCCAGATCGGTCTGAGAGGCTATACCGCTTCCCAAATTCTGCAGCAGAAGGGCTTCAAGGTTCGAAATCTGACCGGCGGCTATAAAACCTATCTAATGTTCCATACGAGAGCTGAATAGACCACGTATAGACTCACTGTGAATGTGAGTCTTTTCTTTCCGA
>JBBDTA010000074.1:3304-6382 GCA_040904605.1 Paenibacillaceae bacterium | reverse complement strand
ATAACGGTAGGGAGCAATATCGCCTCGAAGATGTGGTACCCTTTCTTCGAAATGACCAAGCAAATATCCGTATTCCAGTTTATCGAAAATTTGGATGCACTTGCAGTTGCCATATGGATGTCCAGCGTATTCATTAAATTGTCCATATATCTGTTCATTACCAGCTATGGAACGGCCCAATTTCTAAACATCAAAAATTGGAAGACATTAATCTGGTTTATTGCCCCGGTTGTTACGGTGTTGTCGTTATTCCCCAAGAATGTTATCGAGGCCACCTCTAATTATTTAATGAATTATTGGGTTCCCATTGTGCTGCCCATCAACATGATCGGACTACCTCTTCTATTACTTATTGCAGGTAAAATCAAACAAAGGAAACAACAAACGTGTGGATGATCGTTATTCTCGGATTGTTCGTAGCACAGATGGTTACCGTGCTATTCGTCGAGTATCGTAATCCCAGCAAAACGGTTGCCTGGTTAACCATAATGATCGTGATCCCAGTCATTGGCTTTGTGATGTATTATTATCTCGCTCAAGGCTATAAACAGAGAAGAAGAGTGAAGCGCATTGGTGGTCAGATGTCCACACAAGCTCGTGCATTCTTAGCCTCATTAGCACATCCTGTCGACCATACAACGGAATTGGATGGACGAACGGTGCAGGAGCATCGGCGGATGTTCGCTTATCTGGGGAGCTTGGCTGATGCACCTATGACCTCTTGTAATGAGATAACGGTTTATGCAGATTGTAATGAGACCTATACGTCCATGTTAGCTGCCATTGCGGAGGCCGTCGACCACATTCATATGCAGTTTTATACCATTCGATCCGACCGAGTAGGCCAACGCTTCCAGCAGCTTCTTATGGCCAAAGCCCTTGCAGGGGTGCAGGTTAGAGTGCTGTATGATGGTGTGGGCAGCTATAATCTAGATCAAACCTTCATCCGTGAGATGAAGCAAGCGGGTATAGAGGTGTCCAGCTTTCTGCCGCCACTCATCGCCTTCTTCGACAAGCGGGTCAATTACAGGAATCATCGCAAAATATTAGTTGTAGACGGTAAGGTTGGCTTTATGGGTGGATTGAATATTGGTGAGGAGTATGTGGGAGGCAATCAGCGACTAGACTACTGGCGTGATACACACCTGAGATTGAGGGGGGATGCTATATACTACATGCAACATATGTTCAGCAGTGACTGGGGCTTGTCTACTGGACAAGCGATCTTGGAGCTGCCGCGATATTATCCAGAGCATCGGCTTCAAGGGCGAGAGGTTGTTCAGATGATTGCAAGTGGGCCTGACCAGCGATGGGATGCGATTCTTGAGATGTTCTTTGCGGCCATAGCATCGGCAACAAGCTCTATATATTTGACCACACCTTACTTCATCCCCGATGCAAGTATCGCGATGGCGCTAACGACTGCAGCCCTTAGCGGTGTGGATGTCCGGATTGTTATACCCTTCAAAGCGGATTCACAGCTCGTCCATTGGGCTTCATTCTCGTATATGGAGGAGATGCTGCAAGCTGGAGTGAGATGTTATCTATACCGCAAAGGATTTATTCACGCCAAGATGCTCATTATCGATGAGGTTGTGGCAACCGTGGGCACCGCCAATATGGATATGCGCAGCTTCTTCAGTAATTTTGAGCTGAATGCCGTGTTATTCGATCCAAGCACGATCGCAAGATTGCTGCAGGATTTTCGAGAGGATCAGAGCCATAGTACACTGCTGGAGCTTCAGGATGTGAAGAATCGATCTAGATTGCAGAGAATAAAAGAAGTCGGGGCTCGTCTGCTTTCCCCGTTGCTCTAAAGCTTGCGAACGATTAGCAGGCTCTGATAGAAGCCTTGACATTCACATAAATATCAACCTCTCCGATGCCCTCTAATTGGAGCGGGACAACGAGGCTTTTGCCTGAGCGTTGGGCTTGGTTGATTAACATCGTCTTCGGGGGAGTAATATCGATGATAATCCCCTCATTCGATAGAATCGTGCAGGCGTTCCCACTAATCATATTACCGAGCTCTGCAATAGCGCTTTGGCCAATCTCGTCTAACTCCGTGATGATGAATCCACCCATCATATCGGATACGAGCTTCAGTGCGACAGCCCTAGGAAAGCAGTATACGATATCTCCTACCATATCTCCAATTACACTGATTTTGAGCCAGATAGGTCCTTCGACCATAACAATAGAACGAACACTGGGTTTGCCTACAGAAGGTCGAATTCGACACATTTGTTCAAGCACAAGGATAGATGATTCTAAGAAGGAGTTAATATGTCGACTTTGCATGTGTACCACCTCTTTCTGATGAATGGAATGAATAGCAGCCTAAGGCAAGAGACAACAAAAAGGCGACCCGATGATCGAGTCGCCCATATCTTTAGAGGAATGGCTCCCAATTTCGGTAACCCAGCTACCTTAAGTCGCCTATGTGCGTCTCTTAGGTCTGTGGCTTTGCGTCTCTTCCTTTCAGAAGGTTTGCCTTTATCGATTGTGTTAGTTAGTACATATGAATCAATTATGTAAACGATTACTAGTACATTAGTAGTATATCACATATTTGTGAAATGGTTAAGAGGTAATTGGTTTGGAGAGATTATTATTCGTAGGAAGCGATTAATTGGGAAGGGAGGTAACGTTGATGGATATAGATCGGGTACAATCCATTCTGCAGTCGCCAGATAAGATTACGGTGTTATATCACGAAGAAGCAGTCTGGATCCATGATGTAGACACTTCAAAGAAGACGGCGACGGTGCACTTCGAGAAGGATGCAGATAATCGACAGACCGTAGAGGTAACACAATTGCAGGAAGCTTAAGAATGAAGAGCGCGGTTCCCAATTGGGGATCGTGTTTTCGTGTTAGACCGAGTGAGAACTGTTCAGCATCTGGTGTTGGAATCGACATCCCCCAGCAAATGCATCAGACCGGCAGACAGGCAACTTGCACATTTATTGTGCTAGTTAGCGCCCGGAAGACTGGCAGACAGGCAACTTGCACATTTATTGTGCTAGTTAGCGCACGAAAGACCGGCAGACAGGCAACTTGCACATTTATTGTGCTA
>JBBDTA010000074.1:0-3204 GCA_040904605.1 Paenibacillaceae bacterium | reverse complement strand
AGGGTTTGTACTTCCGTTATGTAGAAACTTGCTAGGAATTCAGCAGACCGATATAATAGTGACCATATAAAATCATGTGCCGGATTAAAGGGAAGGGTGTTGCGGATCATGGCCTATACATACATCTCAGCATCCTTAGTGGATACGGATCGCCTTGCCAGCGAATTGGCGTCTGTGCTTGCTCCTGGTAGCCTCATTGCTCTAGAAGGGGATCTTGCTGCTGGCAAAACAGCCTTCTCCCAAGCATTCGCGCGTGCTATCGGGGTAACGGAGACCGTGAATAGTCCGACATTCACGATCATTAAAGAGTATGAGGGTACTCGATTTCCATTCTATCATATGGATGTATATCGGATTTCGTTGATGGAAGCTGCTGAGCTGGGGCTAGAGGATTATTTCTACGGACAGGGTATTTCCTTGGTAGAGTGGGCATCACGGATAGAGCAGCTACTCCCGTTAGAGCGGTTAGATATCGATATTCGACGTACGAATGAGGATACTAGAGTGATCCACATACAGCCCCATGGAACGATCTATGAAGAAGTGTGTCGACAGTTAGAGGAGCGGGGTGTGTGGGAATGATGGTTATGGCTAGTGAGAATCGCAGTGCTGAGCTTCAGGGGAATTGGTTGGCCTTAGATACGGCAACCGATGCTATGACGATCGCTATATTCAAGGATGATCTGCTGATCGGAGAGAGAAGCTCTCCATCTGAACGGAATCACTCTAACCGACTGCTCCCTGCCATTCAAGAGCTAACCACGGAGCTTGGGATGCCGATGCGCTCGCTGAGTGGCATTGTCGTTGGCCAAGGTCCGGGATCCTATACCGGTATTCGTATTGGTGTGACAGTTGCCAAGACATTAGCCTGGTCGCTCCGAATACCGTTAATTGCCATCTCAAGCCTGGAAGCGATGGCCTATGGGGTTGTCGAGACGGGCGAGACGGTCGGTGTTATACCGATGATTGATGCGCGACGCGGCAGAGCTTATACCGCATTCTATATGAAGAGTGGGGATTCTTGGACTTGTGCTGTGCCTGATGGCATCAAGTCGATGGAGCAGTTTCTGGATGAGATCAAGGCTGGGGGAAGCGGGTATCGTATTATTTTGACAGGTGATGTGGGTGCGTTCTTGCCAGTGATTGCTTCGTTCCGCGAGGCGTGGAAGGGTGAGGTGACGGTGGACGAAAGGCCGCTTCAGGCTTCGATTGTGGGTACGTTAGCCTTGCGATATGGCATGAATCGTGCTGTGGCTGATGTCCATCGATTGTTGCCTAACTATACCCAGCTATCTGAGCCAGAGAAGAATTACTCAATCAAGACGATGTAAGAGGGTGAGCAGGATGGAGATGGCATATAACAGTCAGTCGGCAGGTCCGGCTCCACATAGTGTAACGTTCCGAGCGATGCATCTGGATGATATTGAACAGATTTGTCTCATTGAGAAGGCTTGTTTTCCGACGCCTTGGACGGAAGATGCGTTCCTGAATGAGCTGGAGCATAATACGTTTGCACGGTATGTGGTCATGACTTGGAATGACATCATTATCGGATATGCTGGGATGTGGACTATTCTCGATGAGGCACATATCACGAACATCGCTGTGCTGGAGCGGTACCGTGGACGTAAGCTTGGTGAGCGATTATTGCGAGAGCTGGTCGTTCTTGCGATGAGCTGTGGGATGCTGCGGATGACATTAGAGGTACGAACATCTAATTATACGGCTCAACGTTTATATGAGAAATTCGGATTTAGAGCGGAAGGCCTACGGAGAGCTTATTATTCAGACAATGGTGAGGACGCGATCATCATGTGGGCTGAATTGCCTAGTTCGGAGCTGTTTGAGGAATAGAAGGATGGAAAAAGTTGAATGGATGGAATACGGTGGACAAGATGAATGGATGGAAACGAGATGATTTTGTGATACAAATACAACGAACGTGCATACTTGCGATTGAAACTAGCTGCGATGAGACATCTGTGGCCATTATCGAGAATGGGCTGCAGGTGCTATCCAACGTTGTGTCCAGCCAGGTCGATATACATGAACGGTTTGGCGGCGTTGTGCCAGAGGTCGCTTCGCGCAAGCATGTGGAGACGATCACCGTTATTATAGAAGAAGCGTTGGAGCGTGCGGGCAGAGGGCTTGGCGATTTGACAGCGATAGCCGTTACCCAAGGGCCAGGACTTGTAGGTTCATTACTCGTTGGCGTAATCGCGGCGAAGTCACTAGCACTTGCGCTGGAGCTGCCACTCATTGGCGTGCACCATATTGCGGGTCACATCTATGCGAATGAGCTGGTACATCGGTTGGAATATCCATTGATGGCGCTAGTTGTTTCCGGTGGACATACGGAATTGGTTTATATAGAGAAGCCGGGTGTGTTCAAGATCATTGGGCGGACGCGAGATGATGCTGTAGGTGAGGCCTATGATAAGGTGGCACGCGCGATGGGTCTGCCTTATCCCGGAGGGCCTCATGTGGATAAGCTCTCACTGGAGTCCGATGGTGAGATTGTTCTGCCGCGAGCTTGGATGGATGCGGAATCGTATGATTTTAGCTTCAGCGGCTTGAAGTCCGCGGTATTGAATGTGCTCAACCAGGCGAATATGCGTGGTGAGCCAGTGAACGTGGCACATCTGTGCCGCGGGTTTCAAGCGTCGGTCACCGATGTGCTGGTGACCAAGGCGCTGCGAGCGGCGACGGAGTACGGCGCGCGGCAGCTATTGTTGGCCGGCGGTGTTGCGGCCAACCGGGGCTTGCGCGCAGCGCTGAAGGCGAAGTGCGAGGCAGCTGGCTTACAGCTGCTCGTGCCGCCGTTCGAGCTGTGCACTGATAATGCTGCGATGATCGGCGCCGCTGCATGCTTGAAGTGGGACCGAGGACAGTTCACACCGTTGGATATGAGAGCAGATCCCTTGCTGTCGCTCGAGGAATGGTCAGTGGAGAGATGATGAGCGATATTCAATTAACTATCACGTAATCCACAAATTGTTGTCCCCCTATAGTACCTCCTTCAACAGCTCCCTAAAAATCGGCTCGAGTGAGCGGCTCATACGCAGGAAGCCGAGATCGGTCGGATGAGAGCCGTCCACGGTACATTCGCTGGCATCTTCTTCCCCGAGCAGCTTGAAACCATCAAGGAAATGCAGGTGGGTATCACCTTCACTTCGAAGTCGCTCGACTGTATCTCTCTGCACC
>JBBDTA010000073.1:0-6388 GCA_040904605.1 Paenibacillaceae bacterium | reverse complement strand
ATTTCACCTTTATTCATCCCCGTTTTTCTGGCAATATATTCAATCGATTTCCCTTCCGAATGCAACTCGAATATAGCCCCATATCGAATCTTAATATCATTCTCAATGGGTTTATCTTCATCCTTAACTGTTTCTTTATTCAACGTCTCGATATCTTCATCGACTCTATCATCGTGCTTTTTCATAATACGTCTTAATTTAGGCTTCTCCATTATAACATTGGAAAGCTCAATTCGTGTATCAAGCTTTTCCAACACGCTTATTCGCCCATTTAATTTATTGATTTCCGCTTCTAGCTCTCTCTTGAGTCCGGAAACAGAAATCATAAGCTCCTTGTTGCCTTCTTCTAACTCTTCGGCGAACTGTTCCAAAGCGAGTTCTATGTCATTGACAACTGCTGTTCGCTTCGATACTACATCCCTTGGACGCATGTAGGAATAGACAATAATACAGGCTCCTAATATAACAATGTACAACCATGGCTGCATGTTATTCCCGTCTCCAATCGAGTTAGACTGATCTTTAAGTTAGAGTGATATGTCAATACGGTGACCCTTATAGGGGTGATCAGATGAGTGTGATTCATCCTCAATCTTGTGATTATTCTTGGTATCGTGTGAGCCAGCTTGTCCTTTTTGATTTTGTGATTGCTGATCTTTAATACTCATCTCAGAGGTCTTGCTCACTTGACTCATTTTCTTTCGTTCGTCTTCCATTTTTTTCTGGGCTTGTGCGGCTAAAGAAACCTGATCATCTGAGGGCTTATGATTCATCTGATTTTGAATGGCTCCGACATCCTTTGTTCGTGACAACGACAGTTGTGTGTCAATCGATTTTAGGCTCATCTAAATCATCCTTCCTCACTTAGATATCATTGCAATTTCTCCCTCTATCATCTGAAAATTCACACGCTGAGTAGCATCCTTAATAAATCTAGTATATCTTCCTATTACTATTTTACTACCACCAAAAATAGTGCCAGCCACCTCAACTTTTGAAATTGAAGTATCTTCAAGTGATTTCTCGATCTCAAGAATTCGATCTTTCAATTCATTTAATTCATCGATGGATTGTTTCTTGGAGGAGGACAAACGAGTCCGCATTAATTGTTTATCTGGACTTAATTGTCCTGCAAGAGCAAGTTGATCAAGTAGTATCAATGCTTTCTCTGTTTTATCGACATTTTCCATATATTCTTTTATCTTTGCACGTAATTCAACTAATTCATTTCTTAATTCTGGTAGAACACCTACCTCAATAATCGTAGCAGTAGATGTAGAATTTCCAATTACCCGAGCTTTTACTTGTTCACCGGCCTGTATGACTCCACCTACAATTAATCCTTTACTACCCTGACAAATTACATTCTTACCTGCACGTACAGTAGAATGCATAATGCTCTGAGAAACGATGACTTCCTGTCCAGCTTCAATATTCGCATCCTGTATAAACGAACTTTTCACATTAACTCTAGCTTTAACCAAGCCCTTATTATGACCGAGTATTCCTGCAGAGATTTCGATGGAGCCATCTGCGATCAGTTCAGCTCCCTCTACTCCACCTACAATCCGTATATCGCCGGCTGCTTTAACACGAAATCCAGATAGGACATTGCCTCGAATAACAACTGTACCCACGAAATCTATATTGCCTACTTTATAGTCAACATCACCATTTACCTCGTATACAGGGAACACATTAATTTTATCTTTATCCGTCTTTGTGATCAACCCATCCATAGCAGCATACATTCGAAGCTGTTCTTGATCAATGACAACATTCTTTCCGACTTTGAATCTAGCTTCTTTGCCCTTCTTACCAGGTATTATCTCACCAATTACGGAACGTCCGTCTTTCCCTTCTTTAGCAGGAATTCGTTCAGCAATAAGCTGACCTTTTAGTGCATTATTCAAATTAATGACTTCTTTATAATCGACAATACCCTCTTCAGAAACTGAAGGTTTTTTATCGACATGCATATCAAACAAGTATTTGATTTCCCCAGCTTCGCCTTCTGTCGCTGGAATCCCAGTGGCCACAGTAACTTGGTTATACACAAATTTTCTAGTTTCAGTAGCAATAGATGATAGAATGTTAAACTGAATACCAAATTTGACTCCATTCTGCATCAGCAATTGCTCTAAATCTCCAACTGTGCACTGAAAGTCAGCATCATTGTGTATAAATAGCAGACGAGCCGTTAATTTATCTGCAGTAATCTCGATGTTTATAAGTTGATTCAGCGGTATTTTGTAGTTCATAACATGCACCCTCTTCATTGTATCAATATGTATATGATTAAGTATCTGCAAGTTAATCCTGCAGAAGCTGGTATTTCGTACGTGAGAGCAACCCTCTAAGTCGCAAAATTGCCTTGGAATGGAGCTGTGATATACGCGAAGGGGTTAAAGACATGACCTCAGCAATTTCGCTTAAGGACAATTCTTCATAATAGAATAATGAGACAACCGTTCGTTCCTTATCCGTTAATCGTTCGATTCCTTTGGACAATACTTCCTTTATATAAATTTCATTAACCTTACTTTCCGGATTAATTGCTTTATCATCAATTAACATGGATAGTCTAGTTTCTGAATCATCTTCCTTGAGAGGATCCTCCAATGAACATATAGTTGTTATAGAGACATCTTGAAGCATTTGTTGAAACTCTTGTTCATTGACTTGAAGATAATCCATGATTTCTTTATCACTAACAGATCGAAGGTGCTCTTGCTCTAGCTTCTGATAAGCATCTTCCAGCTTTTTGGCTTTCTCACGAACCGACCGTGGAACCCAATCTCCTTGACGTAACCCATCGATAATCGAACCACGAATTCGCCAGGATGCATAAGTTTCGAATTGCAGACCACGATTATAATCGAATTTATCTATAGCATCAATTAATCCCATAGAACCGTGACTGTATAGGTCATCCCGAGAAACCGACTTGGGTAATCCAATTGCCATTCGATTAACTACAAAATCGACAAGTCTGATGTAACGTTCGATCAAACCTTTCTTAGCTTCAGAATTACCACTCGTCTTATATTCTGACCACAGTTCATGGCTGATGAGATGCGTAGATTGGCGATCAACCATAATTCACCTTCCTTAATCTTCCGACAGCTGACGGAGTGAATTGGCGAGGCTTTCAGAGTCCAGCTTTTCCTTGGATACAAGTTTTGGAGGCTGAAGGGGTGAAAAACTACGCTCAGCATCGGTGCTCATTAATTGACTCTTTAATAAGTCATTAAGCGATCCCAGATCTTCAGGTGTAAGCAGATCTATTGATGTACCTGTTGATTCACCTTCAGTAGAATTATTGTTCTCTTGTTCGGAATACGTATTAATACCCGCTAGTGTTCCCAGCATCCATCGGATAACATAGGTGATTGCAAATACAATAACAAACCCATATAGGCTGCGAATAAGTGCTGTCGTGAGAACATTATTCGTTAATGATATTAAAAAAGTAAAAACCATAGTAAAGCCACCTAATATTACATTCCATCTCCATGTCCCTGTCATCAATTAGATTTCCTTCACTCCTTGTTGAACGCTCCGAATAAGGAGCATGCCCGTAGAATTATGGAATTCTATCGTTCTTCCATAATTCGCTCCAGTATCCTCAGCACGTATTGGAATTTGCAACTTATTCAATATCTCTTTACAAGTTTCCACATTGCGCGGACCTATTCTCATTGTATCACTTGTACCGCTAAAAGCGAACATCTGTGCACCTCCAGCTAATTTGGCTATCATTCGCCCTTGGTTTGCACCTAGTTTTATCATCCGCTCTAGCATATCAGGTATCGCAGTATCTGCATACTTGGCAATGTTCATTATTCCTTCCCGAGCAATGATCGAGTTAGGTAGCATGACATGAGCCATTCCAGCTACTCCATTCGTTTGATCGTATAGTATAACGCCTACACAGGAGCCCAGCCCAGTAGTCTTTAAAATTCCGTCCTTCCCTAGGACCACCTTGAGATCGGCCATTCCAACTTTTATTAAATTCTCAACAATCATTCAAAGGGCACTCCTAGCGAACGAAATATTTTCTCGAACGACTCTGGATCTGGTATGAAGAAAAAGTGGCCTTCAACCTCATGATCCCCTTCCAGAAATTTGGTGTCGATCAACAAAGCGTGGTCACCCATCTCGCCAAATTGAATCAATCCATAGCTAAGAATCGCTCCAGCCATATCAATCGCTAACGAAGGAACAGTGGGCGACATAGATAACCGAGTGAAATCTGCTAATGAAGATAAATAGGAACCTACAAGAATATTCCCGATTTCTTGAAGTGCTGATATTTCCATTTCCGAATATACACCATCTTGCTCAATTTCAATTCCGGCCATATTCGTTAATAGCTTCTTGGCAGATTCCTGAGTTAGTATAAAGAACATATTACCAGGTGCTTCACCGACGACACGTAAGAAGATAGCTATGACTACCTCCTCAGAACCACCTAAACTATTCGTAATTTCTTCGAAAGGTAATATATTCACTTGAGGTATCTTCATGTCTACGGGTCTATCAAGCATCTTAGATAATGCTGTAGCCGCATGACCTGCTCCTATGTTTCCTACTTCTTTTAGAACATCTAGTTGGAATTCTGCAAGTTGTTTTAAAAGATCCACATGCATTACTCCTCTATAAGTTCTAATTGCACAATTTCTTTTTTATTCAATACTTCTTGAAGATTAAGCATGACCAGCAGTTGATCTGAATTAATCTTAGCAACTCCACGAAGGTATTTAGCCTTTATACCACCAACAACCTCAGGAGGATCAACAATGGAATCCTCATCAACGTCCACAACGTCACTAGCTGAATCAACTATTAAACCTACTTCTAGCTCTCCTACAGCTACAATGATAATTCGAGAGTCATTGGTAAGCTCTGTCTCTGGCAAATTAAATCTTCCACGTAAATCAATTACAGGTACGACCACGCCGCGTAAATTTATTACACCTTTAATAAAATCCGGTGTTTTCGGTACGCGGGTCATGGGAACGATTCTTTCAATCGTCTTCACCTTATCAACTTCAACACCATACTGCTCGTGTGCTAGTGAGAAAACGATAACCTTTAATTCTTCACCCATGTAAACTACCTCCCATATCAATTCACGTCAGTTTTTTACTTTATCATTGCGTTGGTATCTAGAATTAGAGCTACTTGTCCATCACCTAGTATCGTTGCACCAGATATGGCAAACAAATCTACGAGGTATTTCCCAAGTGTTTTGAGAACGATTTCTTGCTGGCCGATCAATTCGTCGACGATCAATGCAGCGAGCTTATCACCTTTACGTACAATCACGATTTCATGCTCAGTCTTCACTTCTGTCTTATTCCTTTTACAATCCAACAATTCATCTAGTGCAATGATCGAGATAACTGTATTCCGGAAGTCAATCATCGATTTCCCATGAACTTTTCGAATGCGACTACTTTCAATGATGGCTGTTTCAACAATGGATGAGAGAGGGATTGCATATTTTTCTTCGCTGACACGAATCAACATAGCCCCTATAATCGATAAGGTCAACGGAAGCTGTACGGAAAACTTAGTGCCTATACCAAGTTTAGATTCAATATTAACATGACCACCCAGAGAAGAAATCCGATTCGTAACAACATCTAGACCAACACCTCTTCCGGAGATGTCAGAAATCTTGTCAGCTGTACTGAAGCCTGGTGCGAATAGGAAACGGTAAATTTCCTCGTCAGTTAATGATTGAGCTTTCTCGGGTGAAACGATATTGTTCTTTATGGCAATTTGCATTACCTTGTCCCGATTAATCCCTCTGCCATCATCTTCGATCTCGATAAACACATGATTGCCACTATGGAAAGCTCGGAGGTGAATTGTACCTGTTTCGGGCTTTCCTGCTTTAATTCGATCTCCAGTTGATTCAATCCCATGGTCTAACGAGTTCCGAAGAAGATGAACAAGGGGATCTCCGATTTCATCAATAACCGTCCGATCTAATTCTGTCTCTTCCCCACTCAGAACGAGATCTACCTTCTTATCCAAAGACTTGGCAAGATCCCGTATCATCCGAGGAAAACGGTTGAATACAGATTCTACTGGAACCATTCGAAGCTTGAGAACAATGCTCTGAAGATCCGAGCTTACTCTCGACATATGTTCAATTGTTTCTGACAAATCAGTGCGTTTAATTTCTTCAGATAACACCTCTAATCTAACTCGATCGATGAGAAGCTCACTGAATAAATTCATCAACACATCTAATCTTTCAATATCCACACGAATCGTTCGATTCATAGCAGCAGGGGCAGCTTTAGCTGCTGTTGATTGAGCAGTAGCAGCGATATTATTCTGATCTAAGATCTTGGTTTGATTAGAATTAGAA
>JBBDTA010000072.1:0-6536 GCA_040904605.1 Paenibacillaceae bacterium | reverse complement strand
AACGATTCTGGAAAGAATAGTTATCTATTTATAGTTCAGTTTGCGGAGGGACAACTAATGTATAATAGTTTTTTAAACCATTTTACTCAGTTGTCACATTATACTTTTGCGATTATTCTCTTGTATGTACTAGTCCCGAAACTTGTGTTTGGTAGACATGGTAGATGGGGTTTAGACCTAGTTGTCGCTAATTATCTTAAAATGGTTTTCTTGATGATATTGCTGGGATATGCGCTGGTCGCGATTAAAATTTGGGAAGCCCTAACCATTATCGTTATATTTTTTCTTGCGATTATAGTAATTATACGCAGGGATTTAAAAGATTATTACAGAGATGATCAAACAGTTATGGCGGCGAGCATATACGGTTGGATCGAGAATGTTGATCTTTTTAAACAATATTTAAAAAGTAAAATCAGTAAGCGTTTATTGGATTGGAAGATTGCTTTATATAATCGAATTACTAAAAAAACTTTTTGGTTATTGCTAGTCGGATTCGGAATTGTATTCGGTTTATCTGCTTACATTCGTTTTTATGATGTATTTCACTTCGCTGCACCTTCCATGTCGGACGCATATGTAACTCTTGCATGGATGAAATATATTGACAATAGAGAATTATTTTACGATGGAATCTATCCACAGGGTTCACACATTTATTTAGATAGTTTGCTGAAATTTTCTGCGATTGATCCCCTCTATATTTTAAAATATACCGGTCCTTTAAACACACTATTGATTGTATTTTCCTTGTATTTTTCAGTGTCAAGGTTTACTGGTAATCGAGTTTCAGCCCTAATTGCTGCAACTGGTTACGGGATATTCGGTCATCTTATTCTTGGATCAGTATGGGAAAGACAGGCTGCAACAAATTCACAAGAGTTTGCTTTTATTTTTATACTACCTTCCCTATACTTTATGTACCTCTATCTGAAAGGTGGGAAGAAAGATGACCTATGGACTGCTGCTGCAGGGGTCGCTGTCACCGGATTAGTTCACACTTTGGCCTTCGCATTAACAGGTATGGGTATTATGATTCTTCTTGTCGTATTTCTCTTTACTCGCTATCGAATTATGCTACAGCGTGTATGGAAAGGAGTAATGTACTCGGCGATGAGTGTAATAGTGGCGTTGCTTCCATTAGGGTTGGGTATACTATTGGGAAAATCTGTACACCAAAGCTCTGCTAGTTATCTGACAAGTGAAATTGACCATGTTGGTTTTGACGTTATGTTGCTTGACACGACGCTATTCGACATCATTTTGTTGTTATTTCTATTAGCAATTACATTATTGGGTATTATAAGTATTCTATTCTTTTCGAAACACGACCATCCTCACATGTATATATTTGTCGGTTTATTTGGATTAGCAACATTCCTTCTCTATCTTTTCGGCGGCGACCTAACCCATAATGAGTTGATCGCTACCCGTTCGAATGAATTGTGGGCGTTAGTCCTACCTTTTTGTATCGGAATCGGCAGTGCTGTTGTATTTATTGCATTTAAAAAGATGAGGATTGTGCCTATTATTCTATTTATCTCGGTTTTATCTATTGGGCTATACAAGTATCCTGTTGAAGCGATTACGCCTTATAAAATGCAAATGGAAGAAGATGTCGTGCAATATTTGAGCATCGCTGATCAATATCGGTATGCTACTTGGACGATAGTCTCATTTAGCGATGGGTATGCGTTAGTCCTTAATAACGGTTATCATATGTTAACGGATAAATTCCTTGACGATTATGACCCTACTCTCCCTCCATTAACAAAGTATGGGGATAAAGATATAAACACTGGAATTTCAAATGATGTTTTTATATATTACTATAAAAATGTTTTTAAAGTGGATGAGGATAATGTTATCTACAATTTAATGGATCCGATTTATAGAGAAAGAGAACAACAAATGGTTCAGCTGGATAAATGGATTGAACAATTTCAAAAGTTGAACGGTCCTCTGAATGTTTTCTATGACGGACTTAATTTGCGTATTTATCATATCCATAGAGAATTAGATCAAGAGGAAATAATGAAAAATATATGGGGTTAAATCCGTTAGGAGATAAAACTATGGTAACTGTATTGTGTACAAATGGACTTTTAAGTAAAACATTAGCGGTGGTTCGATCTTTGGGATCAAGAAATATAAACGTCATTACGGCAGAAAGCACACGATTTCATACCAGTGGTTTCTCCAAATACTGTTCAAAATCGTTAATATCTCCTAATCCCAAAAAAGATCCGATTCAATATTTGGAGTGGTTGAAGGAAACGATCAAACGAGAACAATGTGACATGGTATTCGCCATGGATGATGATACGATTGATGTTATATCGTCTCATCAGGAGGAATTAAATACGTATTGTATATTTCCCATTCCATCAAGAGAAAGTTATCTTATTGCTGCGGATAAAGCGGAAACGATGAAGCTAGCCGCTCTCGCCAATGTTTCTTGTCCCCAAACCGTTGATACTTATGGATTGAATTACTTGGATGAGAAAGTATTGTTGGAATTAATTCATATGCTTGATTTTCCTGTTGTTATTAAACCACGGATGAGTAATGGTTCAAGAGGTATTCGTTTTGTCGAAAAGCGAGAACAATTATGGGATGTATATAGGGAGATTCATCAATCGTATCCGTATCCTATGATTCAAGAGTATATTCCGCCCGGTATTAAGTATGACGTGTGCCTATGTTATGATTCGAACCACGAGCTGAAGGCTTCATTCGTACAAAGACAGATTCGCAACTATCCGATAAATAGAGGACCCAGCACGATCCATGAAAGTGTGATTTATCTTGAGATAATCGAGCTGTCAAAGAAATTACTATCACTTATACCGTGGTATGGTGTTGCGGATATCGAGTTTATGATTGATCCAAGGGACGGTCAGCCCAAACTTATGGAGATTAATCCAAGATTTTGGAGTTCTGTACATTTGTCTATTCGCTGTGGAATTGACTTTCCATGGCTGTTGTATCAATTAGCTATGGGACATGAAGTTACGCCAGCAACTGAATATGTGTCTGGCAGAAGAGGGCGGTCACTATTGCCAGGTGATGTCTTACACTTCTTGAGCAATCCTAAGCGATGGTCTATGGATCCACCATTGTGGACAACATCACTTCCAGACGATATGATTTCCTTGAAAGATCCATTACCTATATTAGGTTTTGTTTTGTCGGCGTTTCGTTATAGCGTTAATATTGATTCATGGAAGTTCCTTATTCGTCGTTAATTGACTCAGTTCGGTGTCCAGTATCATTCATTTACGAGCATGACTAACTTCTACCGGATAGCGAAGCAATCACTTTTGCAACTTTTCGCCAAAATTCGAGTCTAATGTTCTGAAGTTCCTTCAGGAGGTACAATCAGAATATGACGATTCAGAAACAGAACCATACGACCATTGTGCTGACAATCGCCATTATTATGTTCATGATAACGGTCATGCCGATCTTTCATTCTCTTACATATGCTGCAAGTATACCCAAGTTAGATGAGATAAGAGTCGCGTTGTACATCGATGTTAGGGGTACAGTGCCCTCCGTAACATTGTCTTCGGCGAACCCATTATCTATCGGTATCCGCGAGGCTGTTGGAATCACACAATGGCTTGAAGCTCCTGCGAATGAACCGATCAGCTTTTCTATGAATAATTATATGCTTAAAGTACTAGATACCTCGGACTATAGTGCTGCAGTTAGCACCTATAGTAAGATTGCTTCGCTTGGAAATTCTTATCTATTCAAGAGCTCTAGTAAAGGGCAAACGGTCTATCAGGTTAGATTAGGAGGATTTCGAACTGCGGATGAAGCTCTTGCCGCCAGGCAGAAAATTCCCGCAGATGCGACTCCGGATCGCAACAAGCTAGTAGCCACAGGTCCCTTATTCGCTAGCATAGGAACTTATGATACGGAGGCTGCTGCTACCAATCATCAGATGGCGATGGCTCGGAAAGGTGTTACAACCGATATTGCTATTCACGAGAATAGCTCTGGTAAGATCGTTTACTCCGTTTGGCTAGGTGATGCGACGAGTGAACAACAGCTTGAGAATGTGAAGGCTGCGGCAATTAAAGCAATGCCTGGGCTTATATTTCAACCTGTTGATGATACTCTACCTTACCTATTAAAGCGATACACGATATCCACCAAATCTGCGAGTGAGCCAGCTATAACTCATTATCTCTACAATGCTCTAGATCAGAAGGTTTGGGTACATGCAGGAGAAGGTGTAGTTAAGGTTCATGAGCGTTACGGCCGAAGCTATCGTGGCAGTATGGAGATATCCTCCTATAACGGCAAACTTGCTCTAATCAATCAGGTTTCGTTCGAACAATATCTATATGGGGTTGTAAGCTCAGAACTGGGAGCCTCTTGGCCATTGGAGGCACTCAAGGCGCAGGCGGTCGCTGCTCGTACATATGCACTTAAGCAGGGGATGAAATACAAGATAGCACATATCTCAGATACTACCTTCGATCAGGCCTATATGGGTAAAGACAGGGAGTTCGCACAGGCTATTGAAGCTGTTGAAGGAACTCGCGGAGAAGTGATTATGGATAAAGACGGCTTAATCATACCCTTCTATTCTTCCAATAGTGGCGGGGTTACTGCCGAAGTACTAGAGGCTTGGTCTAATCCGGTAGCCTACGTGAAGAGTGTACCAAGTCCGGATGAGGATGCTCAGAAGGATAAACCTGTATGGTACCGAATCATGCTAGACGATGGACGGACAGCATATATCAGCTCAGACTATGCCATTCTAACGGAAGACAAGAACCCAGCAGGGCTTCCTTATATTGAAGTAACCGGTATGGGTGTTAATATTCGACTTGCTCCTCGTGTAGATGAAACTGAGAATGCCCCAATCGCAAAGGTGAATGCTGGTGAACGATATGTCTGGATTGGACAAGATGTACAATCTAATGCCTATAATTGGATTCGTGGACCTTATTCGGCTGATGTGTTGAAAGCTTCGATTAATAGTCGAGCGAGTACAGATATCCTAGGAAGCTTACAAACCCTTGAGGTCACTCAGAGAGGTGTATCTGATCGAGTCATCGGCATGATAGCGAATGGACAAAAGATTGATTTAACGAATGCAGATGCATTCCGTGGGGCTATGAATGGACTGCCAAGCACTCGGTTTGACGTAGAAGAGACAGGGCGATACACTATACTTGGTGCTAAAGGTAAGATTCGAGAGTTACCTGTAGCTTCAGGAGCGATACATATTCAATCAGGTGATCAGTCTAACGAGCTTTCTCTTCCTGAATATTATGTGATGAACGCAGATCAGCAGGTTCGTGCTGTGACTAAGGAACCTAAATTCCGTTTTGTAGGTCTTGGCTTTGGACATGGTATCGGAATGTCGCAATATGGTACGAAGGCTTTAGCTGAGCTTGGGTATGACTATGTGAGGATATTACAATACTACTATAAAGACGTTAGTATCATGAAGGAATGAACAATCTATGAATGTCGATCAATTCGACTTTGAATTACCAGCGGAATTAATTGCCCAATCGCCCTTAGTGGATCGGGCATCTTCACGTCTACTTATGATGAATCGAATGACTGGAAGGATAGAGCATGGTCAATTCCGTGACATTACTCAACATCTTGAAGCGGGCGATACATTAGTATTGAATGATACGAGAGTTATTCCTGCTCGATTGTTCGGGATCAAGCAAGACACTGGTGCGAAGGTAGAGCTACTATTGCTCAAGTCAATAGGTGGCAACCGCTGGGAAGCATTGGTCCGACCCGGGAAGAAGCTGCATACAGGCGCTGTTATTGAATTTGGTTCACAAATGGATCATGGTAAACCCGCTCTAATCGCGATCATTGAGAGCGAAGGAGAGATGGGTGCTCGAATCATACGATTTGAATATGAGGGCATCTTCGCAGAGATATTAGATCGTTTAGGCCATATGCCACTCCCACCCTATATCAAGGAGCAGCTCCAGGAGAAGGAAAGGTACCAGACGGTATATGCCAAGCATCGTGGCTCATCTGCAGCACCTACGGCTGGACTACATTTTACCGAATTACTCTTACAGGAAATCTCCGACAAGGGCGTTCACGTTGCTTATGTCACCTTACATGTGGGCTTAGGTACATTTCGTCCCGTATCGGTTGAACGGGTTGAAGAGCATCGAATGCATGAAGAGTATTATCAGATGAACCAAGCTACTGCAAATTTGTTGAATGAGACAAGAAGATCAGGAGGGAAGGTGGTTGCCGTAGGCACAACCTCATGCCGAACCTTGGAATCCATTGCCAACAAATGTGAAGATGAATTTCAAGCGTGTGAAGGCTGGACGGATATCTTCATATACCCTGGGTATACATTCCAAATCGTGGACGCACTGCTAACTAACTTTCATCTGCCTAAATCAACGCTTGTTATGCTTGTGAGTGCGTTTGCTGGGACAGATTATGTGCAACAAGCATATCAGGAAGCGATTGATCAGCGCTATCGATTTTTCAGTTTCGGTGATGCTATGTTATTATATTGA
>JBBDTA010000071.1:5463-6578 GCA_040904605.1 Paenibacillaceae bacterium | reverse complement strand
TTACCTATTATAACGAAAGAAATGTATAGGACAAAAGACCAACACAGTAAATTCATCATTGTTCTTGGAGGCAAGCCAAAATGATAACCGAATATGTAATAGAAGATGCAACGCATAAAGATTTGGAACGAATTATTGAGATTTACAACTCCACTATATCAAGTCGAACTGTAACCGCTGATTTGGATCCTGTCACCATAGATAGTAAGAGGAAATGGTTTGAAGAACATTCTGCTGACTCCAGACCTCTCTGGGTAATGAAGATCGAGGGCGAGATCATTGCTTGGTTAAGTTTTCAATCTTTTTACGGAAGACCAGCCTACAACTCAACCGCTGAGATTAGTATCTATATATCCGTGGAAAACCGTTCGAAGGGGATAGGAAGTTTTTTGCTGGAAAAAGCAATTCAAGAATCTTCTAGGCTTAATCTTACTACCTTAGTAGGTTTTGTATTTGCCCATAATGAACCCAGTTTGGCACTTCTAAAGAAGTATAAATTCGAACAGTGGGGTTACTTGCCGAGGGTTGCCATATTAGACGAAGTGGAACGAGACTTAGTTATCGTAGGGAGAAGAGTATAGGTAAGGTGAAACTAAGAATGGGAGTTACAGAGCAGAGGATAAGTAATCTGAAAATAATCGGAGGAGTTAATCAATGATCATATACTCAGATGATAAAGTACTGGATGCGAAATATGTTGCAGAAGTGTTCAAGGGTTCGGGAATTAGAAGACCATTCGAAGACTTGGAACGAATTCAAAGGATGATAGATAATTCCGATATCGTACTCAGTGCTTGGAAGGATGGCAAGATGATAGGAGTAGCAAGAGCATTAACTGATTTCTCTTATTGTTGTTATTTGTCCGATCTTGCAGTAGTCGAGAGCTACCAGCAACATGGTGTTGGCAGGGAGTTAGTTAAACAGTTGCAAGCCAAACTTGGTGATGAGTGTTCACTAGTATTGCTCTCTGCTCCAGGAGCAATTGATTATTATCAGCGTCTTGGGTTTGATAGAGTGGACAATGCATTCGTAATCAAAAGAAAAAATAATTAGGGTGGAATTGTAGATGGAAA
This sequence comes from Paenibacillaceae bacterium, assembly GCA_040904605.1. Classification (GTDB taxonomy): domain Bacteria; phylum Bacillota; class Bacilli; order Paenibacillales; family UBA4045; genus UBA4045. The sequence continues at coordinate 5,505 of JBBDTA010000071.1, read as the reverse complement.
CGCTAAGGATCGGGTTCCTCGCATCACACGGGGGCAGTAATA
>JBBDTA010000071.1:0-5363 GCA_040904605.1 Paenibacillaceae bacterium | reverse complement strand
ACATGAGTTTTTTGTGGAGACACTAATAAAGATCCGTTCAGGTGAGATACATTTATTATAAGGAGCGTCGACGATGTAAAGTATATTGGAACAAATTAGGAATTACTCTTCACTAAAAGAAAGTGGGTGCAGATAACAAATTGACTTCAATCGCAGTCAGCAGCGTCATAGAGATAAAGATACTTATCCTAGACTTCTTGATATATCATGTGCGGGACATCTCCAAGCGGGTGAAACCGTAGAATATTGTTGGACAACTAATATCGTAAAGCTGCTCGGCTTAAGTACTCGCTTCATGGTTCTGTTGCTTCTTTGTATCTGTGGGAAATATCAAGTGAATAGGTGGAGTAAAGGTGAAGAGAACGATTAGAGAACAATTAATTGAATTATCTGATGAGAAACATCGGAAATTTTCTGCAGCCTTGATCCCGAATATTAATAATGTATTGGGTGTTCGGTTACCTGAGTTGCGCAAGATAGCACGAAATTTGGCAAAGGGAGACTGGCGTACGTATCTTGAACATGCTGAAAGCGACTATTTCGAAGAAATTATGCTACAAGGAATGGTCATTGGTTACCTAAAAACTGATATTGAAGAAATTCTACGTTATGTAGCTGATTTTGTTCCGAAAATTGATAATTGGTCGGTATGCGATAGCTTCTGTACAGGGTTGAAGTTTACGCTTACGAATAAGGAACGAGTCTGGAAATTCATACAGCCTTACCTATCATCTAACCATGAATATGACATTCGATTTGGCGTCGTTATGCTTCTTGATTTTTACATAGAAGATGCGTACATAAGCCGAGTTTTACAGTTGCTAGACAATACTAAGCATGAGGGATACTATGTCAAGATGTCGGTGGCATGGGCAATATCCATCTGTTATGTGAAGCTGCCTGAACTAACAATGGCATATCTGCAGAACAACTCACTGGACGATTTCACATTCAATAAAGCTCTGCAGAAAATCACAGAATCTTTCCGTGTAGACCAAGAAATCAAACAATTGATTCGTGGTATGAAACGAAAATCTTAAGGTTCAAATCCCTTCTGACTCACAAATAGTTGGTTCTCGGGGAATACCTGCTTTAATCGCTCCAGGACGATCCGATAGGCAGATGGATGATACCACTCTTCCAATCCCAACTGTGAATACAATGCATCTATACCTAAACTCCGCGTACGTTTACCACCGCTACCATCCCCCATGAAGTAATCATCCACGCAAACTCGATTAACAAGTGGCCGTAACGTTTCTGCAAACTTTTCGCTGCTCGGTAAAATTGGAGCAATGGTTGCCTGCGTAGGCACGCCAGCCTCAGCTAATACCTGTAACGTCTTCAACCTGGCACTAATGGGAGGGGCATATGGTGAAAAATATTTTCGGATGTCCTCCAGATCGGTTTCTACAGTCATACTTACACGGACCTTATCCTCAAGGCGTAATAACAGATCAATATCCCTTCGAACAAGAGGGCTACGGGTCTGGACGAGTAGGAAGTCTGGTGGGTCGCTAACCATAACCTCCAGTAAAGAACGGGTAATTTGTTCCTTGTGCTCAATGGGCTGGTAAGGGTCGGTACTCGATGACATGAAGATGGTGACTGGTCCTTTGGACTTGGCTTTTTGAAACTCTTTGTGGAAAACTTCTGCGGCACCCTTCTTAATATCGACCCAAGTTCCCCACTCCGCGTTACGAAAAGTAGAGACCGGCATCTGCCGTACATAACAATATGAACAGCCGAACGAACATCCCGTATACGGATTCAGTGAGTGGCTATAGCCAGATAGGAAACCGGTCCCTTTATTCAGGAGCGTCTTCGGGGTTTTGGATAGGTAAACTATATTACTTAGCATCATGAAAAATAATCCCCACCGATCACACTATCCCGCTCCAATTGTAACAGCTTCGTCTTCATCTCCATACCACCCCGATAGCCGGTTAGAGCTCCGTTCTTCCCGATTACGCGATGACATGGTACTGTAATTAACACAGGATTTGCCCCAATTGCAGTACCAACTGCGCGAACGGCGGCTGGTTTATCGATCTGAACTGCAATGTCAGAGTAAGACTTCGTTTGTCCATAGGGTATGCTGCATAGTGCATTCCACACAGCCAGTTGTAATGGCGTACCATGAAAGTCGGAGGGCACAGTAAAGCTTTTACGTGTCCCCTGCAAATATTCAATAAGCTCTATTGTATAGGGCTGTAGTTTTTCATTATCCTGGATCAATATGCTTCCCGGAGACCGAGATTTTGCCCAGTTCGCCAATTCCTCATAAGGTTGATTTTGTGAACCAACATAACAAAGTCCTTCAGCTGTAGCCGCGATGTAAATATTCCAATCCTCATAAGTTAATAAAGTCCAATAGATCGCTGAATTTGTATGATTATTCATTATTTAATGCTCCCTTTATCACCTGTATTTGTGTCTGACGGTAACTAGCAGGCGTATATCCGGTTTTCTTCTTGAACAGGGTTATAAAGTAGGGCGTGTTCGCTAATCCGACGCTCAGACCAACTCCAGCTATAGCTACCCCCGTAGTCATAAGCAATTCCTTTGCTTGCTCGATCTTCCGTTGCTGAATATATTCAACAGGAGTCATACTAGTGACTCTCTTGAATGTCCGATGTAAATGATATGGACTGCCATGACTGATCTCAGCAAGAATATCGAGTGTCAGATTGTTCATGTAATTCTTATCGATGTATTCCGTCACCAAGGCTATCCATTCATCATCCGGCAATCGATGACCAGTAGGCTTACATCTCTTACATGGACGATAATCTGCAGACAATGACTGCTCTGTAGTTAGAAATATTCCAACATTCTCTATCTTAGGTGGTCTGGATTTACAGGAGGGGCGACAGAAAATGCCGGTAGTCTTCACCGCATAATAAAACTGACCATCATAGGAAGCGTCATTGTTGATGATGGCTTGCCATTTTTCTTCCGTCAGTGTTTCGTGATTCATTTGCTTCTCCATTGGAGTTCACCTCTATAAACAGTATACCCTCAGTAATAATCTTTTGTACGCATTCCTGAATATAATAGCAAGATAACGAAATTCGAGAATGTAAATTTTTATAACTAGAATGGAATGAGATATTATTAGAGGAAATACAAGCATTCACAAATCGGAAAAAATAACCATGGAGGGTGAATTCGATTGGGATTAAGCGGATATAACAGCAGAAAATTTTTGTCATATCATCAGTTATTAATATCCATTTATCATTAGACATGTTAGAGTTATATGAATGTTAATTTTATACTAGGAGTGTATACATATTGATTATATATAAACTGCCCAAGGAACATAAGGATGAGTTAACGAAACGTGTTCAAGCATATTTCTATGAAGAAAGATCTGAGGAAATAGGGAGTATTGCTGCGGGGTCTATCCTAGATTTCATGTTGAAGGAGCTCGGACCTGTTATATATAATCAAGCTATATTCGATGCTCGGAAGCTTGTGAAAGAGAAGATGGATTCTTTAGAGAATGACCTTTATTCTATAGAACAACCTCTAGATCTAAAAGGAAGATAAGAATATTGCGATGGAGGATAATCATGATCAGAGAAGCGGAGCACCGAGATAGAGAGCGTATCGAAGAGCTATACAGAATACTAATTCCTGATGATAATGAGATCAAGGTTCTTCATGAGCGAATAGATCAAATCAAGAACGATCCCAATAACTATTTACTCGTATATGAAAATGGAAGGAAGAGTTGTAGGTTCGGTACTATTAAGCTTCTGTTCTGACACCATGTACGGGAATAGACCTTATGCCATGGTAGAGAATATTATCGTGGATCCTGCTTGCAGAGGTATGGGAGTAGGTAAACATATACGCAGAAGGAGGCAACATACTTGGGATTTACTATAGATGAGAACAAGATGAAGAGCCTTCTCTATAAGTATGTCATTATAGGTCTTTCTTACATTGATAAGGATGATAATTTCCTTGAGACAGTCCAACTGCACGGAAGAGTGATGAGGATTAATTCGACCGAAGGTATCGTGGTCCAGCGTGAGGACAAGCAAGAAGAATATAAATTACCTCTGGATTTCGATGCTTTCCTACTAGCGCAGTCTGGTGAATACAAATTAAATACGACAGGTGAAATTATTGTAGATCCCGACTATGTCTCTTCATGGGCTATCCGAAAACCATAAGAGCTCCGAAAAGATATATAGAAAGCTTGAGAAACAATAAATTCGGAGGATGAATATATGGATGCAATAAAGTTAAAAACTGGATGAAAGGTTTACTGAGCTGAAACGTTTCTATGTTGAGCCCCCATACCGAGGACATGGCATTGCCTTGCAAATCCTCACCAAGCTTGAGTCCATAGCAAGAGAGATGGCCTATGTTGCAATCAAGCTGGAAACTGGTGATCAGCAGCCGGAAGCTATTAGCTTCTATAAGAAGCATGGGTTTATAGAAATTGATAGATATGGTGAATATGTAGATTGTGAATCGAGTTTATGCTATGAGAAAGTGCTTGATTAAAGGCATTTTCACCAAAGAGGGAGTGCTCACATGTTTAAGCATCATAACGATTCTATCCGGAATATTACAGACAAGCTAGAAAAAGACCCAGCGGTACAAGCATTGTTAATTGGGGGATCGATCGCACACGGATTCCAGAAGGCAAGCTCAGATGTCGATATTATGATAATAGTCTCCAATGATGAGTATGCTAATCGCTTGGAGTCAGGTCAGATCCATTATTATGAAACGGAGTCATGCACGTATGATGGTGGCTATATTGATGGTAAGTATTTGACAGTAGATTTTATGGAAAAGGTGGCAATCAAGGGAAGTGAACCTGCTCGATTCGCTTACGAAGGAGTCACGATTGCATTCTCTAGAATCGACGGATTGGCTAGCATAATTGATCGAATAACCAGATATCCTGCAGACAAAAAAACGGACAATATTGTGAAATTTTATTCACAATTTGAAGCGTGGCACTGGTACAGTCATGAAGCCATCAAGCATGGGAATACATATTTGCTGCAGCATTCTATAACCCAATTCATTCTATTCGGTGGTCGTCTCATTCTAGCAGAAGCTGAGGTTCTGTATCCCTATCACAAATGGTTCCTCGAGGTGCTTGAGAGAGTGATAGATAAACCAGATTTAATCATGGATAATATTAATGCACTGTTAAATACACCGACTGAGGAGAATATCAAGCAATTTCACACCTCCATCAAGAGCTTTAAAGATTGGGGTATTGATCCTCATAGCTGGCCGAATCAATTTATGAAGGACAGTGAACTAAACTGGATGGATGGTATAATACCGGTAGCGGATATATAAAATTGTAACTGACTATGCACTTA
>JBBDTA010000070.1:0-6596 GCA_040904605.1 Paenibacillaceae bacterium | reverse complement strand
CCATGCAGGACTGAGATTTTCGGAAGCGGCATTAATCGACCATACGGTATCCAGACTAAGACCCCCGGTTACATCAGGATTTGTCGGATCGACAGGTATGGTAGCGAGATCCCAGTTGATTTCCTTAATATCCAGCATCGTCGGTGCTTTACTGCCCTCGGCAGCGCTGGCAGAGACGCTCGCAGTAGCTCTTCGCGCCGGCCCGCCCATACGCTGGGACATTTGTAGCATATTCATCAGAAACGACTGATCGATCGTCATGGCAGCCTTACCTGCGGCGAAGCTCATCGTCCCCATACTGATTGCGATCGAGCCGCCCCCTGAACGGCGTATCATGCCAGCGGCACCACCGAATGAATTGTCACCGCTTGGAATGGAAACTTTACCCAATTTATAGGAATTGGTCACAGTTTCAAAAATCACCTTCCATTCATCCGTATTCATGGAGAGCTGTCCCGAATCGTAATCGACATAAGTTAAGCCCTTTGCTGTTCCCATCGTTTCGACCAGATCGAATGCAGTGTTACCGGATACGACCAATCCATAGGTTTGCTCATCTCCTTGTCCTTCGGTTGGAAAACGCTCAGCCAGCCGCAGCAGCTCCTCCCAGCTCATCCGGTCTGTTGGATAAGGGATTTGGTGTTTATCGAACATATCCTTGTTGTAGTAGAGTGCTTTACTGGAGAAGCTGGGGCTGAGTCCGTACAGCTTACCCCCGCCCTTGTTTTTTAACAGCTCGATAACTCCCGGCATCATGGCGCCGATATCATATTGATCCTGCTTAATAACGGTATCCAGATCGTACAGATAACCATCACCGGCAAGTGATGCATATTGCTCTTCGGTTAGAGAAATCACATCAGGCTTTTGCTCATCAACTAGCTTTTTCAACTCGGCTGCCGGATCATCTGCATTCCAGATGGACTCGGTGGGGATCACTTCTACCTCAACGTTTGGAAACATGGCATTATAGGCATTTCCATATTGCATGTAAAAAAATTGTTCATTCGTATAAGCTATCTTAAGTAAGCCAGCTTCATCCCGCGACATTGATTCTACCACCTGATTGCTCTTGCCTTGACTACCGCATGCTGCCAATACTACTGTCATGACAAGGAGCAATGTCATACTCCGTGCTAGCCTGCTAATCACCCTTTTTCTGATATTCATCGTTGTCTTTGTTTGATTGTTCATAAGTACCATCTCCTTATCACTTGATCATCAACTGCATAATCAGTATGTTCGGCAATCTTTAGAATTTGCTTTGAAAAGATGAGTGGAGGCTTAAATAACGCTTAAATCCACATAAAAAAAACCGCGGATTGTTCCGCGATTCTTTATGTAGTCATTCAGGGGTCAGGATTGTCCTAAGTAACCAAAGGCATGCTGATAACAAAACGTGTTCCAGCGCTTTTACTTTCTGCATGAATTTTCCCCCCATGACCTTCTACAATCCATTTGGCAATGGAGAGACCAAGGCCAGTACCGCCGTCAGCACGTGTTCGAGCCTTATCTCCTCGGTAAAATCGGTCGAATATAAACGGCAAATCTTGCTGAGATATACCGATTCCGTTATCCACGACTTCAATGATGACCGTTTGTGTGTATTTCTTTAAACTGACCTGTATGAATCCTTGTTCATGTGTATATTTCAACGCATTATCCAACAAAATGATAAAAAGCTGATGAATTCTTTCGTCATCCGCATGGACTAGAACACCATCATCGAGTTCAGTTTGAATAACAATTTCTTTGATTTCTGCCAAGTAATTCATTTGATTCATGACATCTTTCAGGATTTGATCGATACAGATGGGTTTTAAATCCAGCTGTGTTTGGTTGGAATCGACACGGGCCAAAGTCAGCAAACCATTGACAAGCTTATTCATTCTTTTGGTTTCTTTTAATATAGTGGAGATGTAGCGGCTTTCTTGTTCAATCGTTTGATCAGGATGTCTGAGGAGCAGCTCTGTGTGCGCTTGTATAACGGAGAGGGGGGTTCTCAGCTCGTGTGAAGCATCGGAAACGAATAGCTGCTGTTTCTCCCACGATAATTGAATGGGGATAAGTGCCCTGTTCGCCAGATAGAAGCCTGCCAGAATCGTAATAATCAGACCCAAACCACCGCCAATGAGCAGAACGTAGAATAAGCTGCGTAACATATCGGTTTCCGTTGTTATGTTCGTTATGTATTGAATGGTTTCTATAGGCTCATTCATATTGCCGACCACACCAAACCTATATTTGATCGGCTGATCTTTCATTGTTATTATGCGAAAATATTGCTTGCCAACCTTCACATTGTGCGGGCTTTCATCAAATCGGGAGGGGCTGAATCGTTGGATTTCTGTATCACTTAAATCATTAACAAATTCATTCGTAAGCGGTGCAGAGAGTAAGCGATCCTTCGACAGCCATAATAGCTGATAAACGGGACGGTCCAGATTGGAAAGACGAACGCTGACCGCACGTGCAAACGGAAATACAGGCGTAGCTTGACCGAACGTTGGTACAGGTCCTGTTGATTGTTCAAGTGGTTGTGCAGGTATGGATTGTGTTTGCACGATATTACCGAATCTGTTCGTCATATTCTCCATCGTTTGATCCACCCGTGCGAAAAGCTGAACCTTCATATAACCATACAGGGCAAAGCTGAGTGAAATGAGTATAATGAACAGGACTAGTGCATTACGGACAGTGAGCTGCAGCCTGGTTTTATTGAACATTAATTTCTCTCCTTCAACATATAACCTACACCGCGGATGGTTTGGATGTAACCTTCATAACCAAATCCAGCGATCTTCTTGCGCAAGTAATGCACATATAGATCAACTACCCCTGAACCGGATTCCGAATCAAAGCCCCATACCCGATCGAATATTTGTTCGCGTGTTAGGATTTGCTCTTTGTTGAGCAGGAGGAATTCCAATAGCTCGTACTCCTTAAGCGTTAATTGCAAAGGCTCTTCATCGACATAACCGTCTAACATTCTCGTTCGAATTGAGAGACCTTTATAAGACAATTCACCCTCTGAAGTAACCTCGGTCTGTCTTCTTAGCAATGCACGAACCCTTGCAAGGAGCTCAGGAACAGCAAAAGGCTTCACAAGATAATCATCTGCCCCCGCATCCAACCCGTCTACACGGTCATCCACACTATCTTTTGCTGTTAACAATAATATCGGTGTCTTCATTGCTCTTGACCGCAGCTTGCGGGTAATGGAAATTCCATCTATTCCAGGAAGCATGATATCCAGAATTAACAGGTCGTGTACGCCAAGCTCTGCAATATATAGACCAAGGCTTCCATTGTCTGCTAAGTCAACTTGGTACGCTTCTTCTCTCATCACAGTTGCAATCGCATCCAGCAGCGGCAGATCATCCTCGATAATTAATATGCGCACAAGAATGCCCCCCGTTTAATTCACATGTAATTCTAATTTTCTTCTATCATATAACCCGAACATTAAAATTTAATTAGAAATTCGTATAAAACCATGGAAACTATTGCAAAATAACAGAAATAAGCAGTTCACACTAGATAGGAGATCATTATGGATAAAAATATGAATCAGCAGCAATTTTCCGACAGAACCGATCTTGCCTTAGAGGCCAAAGAAATAGCTTCCCGCTCACTAGGAGAGAGCATATCTGGCATTCAGGTGACCACCAATGAGGAACAGGGCATTACGGTAACACATATGAATGTTCAGAATGAAGAAGGCTCGAGGGCCATCGGTAAATTAATTGGGAATTATATTACGATAGAAGTGCCGGAGCTTCGCAATAAAGATTCGGTCTTACAGGAGCGTGTAGCTGCTACCTTTGCTAAGGAATTTGAATGGTTTCTGGGTCAGATTAACATCCCTGCCGATGCGAAGATTCTCGTTATTGGACTAGGTAATTGGAATGTGACACCAGATGCGCTTGGACCAATAGTTGTAGAGAATGTAATGGTGACACGTCATCTATTCGAGTTGATGCCTAATCAGGTGAGCTCGGGTTATCGTCAGGTTAGTGCGATTGCGCCTGGGGTGCTTGGAATAACGGGCATCGAGACGAGTGATATTGTGCAAGGAATTGTTGATCAATCTCAACCCGACCTGATTATTGCAATTGATGCGCTTGCTTCCAAAGCACTGCAAAGAGTGAATACGACCATCCAAATTGCCGATACCGGGATTCATCCGGGGTCAGGCATCGGTAATAAACGTAAGGGGATTAATAAAGAATCGATGGGTGTTCCCGTCATAGCAATTGGTGTACCAACCGTCGTCTATGCATCGACCATCGTGAACAATAGTATCGAGCTGTTGTTAAATCATATGAAACAGCAGACGGAGCATACAGAGCAGATATTCGGAGTACTTGAACACTTAGCTGAGGATGAGCGACTTCAATTTGTCAAAGAAGTGTTAGGTCCGCTTGGTCATGATCTTCTAGTTACTACGAAGGAAATCGATGAGTTCATTGAGGATATTGCAAATGTCATTGCCAGTGGTCTGAACGCAGCACTACATGAAGCAGTGGATATGGATAATGTGGCAATATACACACATTAGTCGCCATTAAGCCACACTCTCCGTGATTCTTCCATTTGTGGGTTCTACATTCTACTCTATTCTCATAGAGTTGGAATAGATAGAATCAGGAGGAATCCCTATGAAGAGCAACCATCTGTCTTTTTCTGGTACCCAATCTAATAGCAGGACTAATTTGTTTAATGAAGCTAGTCGAGTATTCCTGCTGCTCGCCGTTCTGACATTTAGTATATTGATGATACTTGGAACTGCTATACTGCTACAAGCAAAACTATTGAAGGAACCCGTGCTTTCTATGAAGGGACTAGCTCCTGCTATGTCGAGTCCATTCTTCGCAGATATGATTCGGATGGAATTGCCGGGTTTTGCAGTGGAGGAGAATAATCAGAATACGTTCTCTAATAGCAATGTTCTAACCTTCTTACTGCAGGTGCTTACGAATGTAAATCCGCGCGACCCCAAAAGTTTATTAGCTGGAGAGGTTCCTGGCATTCGTGATGATACCGTTCCACTTCGAAAAGGAATTATTGTCGGTGAGGATGTATCGCCAGCTGATTATGCTCCGCCTAAAGATGTATTCGCTGATAAGCCTGATGAGAATATACTGCCTGTTGATGAGGTTAACGAAGCTCCGGTTGTAGTGCCGAATCAGAATAAAGCCCCGATACTATCGACCGACGGAAAGAAAGTCGTATTTATCTATCATTCACATAACCGTGAATCCTGGCTCCCTGAATTGAAGGATCAGGGGGTAACCAACATGAATAAAGCGTATGATTCCAATAAGAACATTACGCTGGTGGGTAAACGGCTTTCAACAAAACTAGTGGATTTGGGAATTGGAGCTTCACATTCTGCAACGGATTATCCAACAGCTGTGAAAAGCTATAATTGGAATTTTTCATATAAGTACTCACACAAGACGGTAGAGACGGCTTTTGCATCCAATCCTGATCTTACCTATTTCTTCGATATCCACCGAGATTCACAGCGCCGGGATTTGACTACTACGAAAATCAATGGCAAATCATATGCTCAGGTTTATTTTATCATTGGTCACCGTAATCCGAATTGGCGCAAGAATGAACAATTCGCTACAGCGATTCATGAGGTTCTGCAAGAAAAGTACCCGGATCTATCTAGGGGGATTTGGGGTAAGGGTGCTAACAATGGCAACGGCGAATACAACCAATCGATTTCCCCGAACAGTATTCTGATCGAAATTGGTGGACCAGAGAATACACTTGAGGAATCATATCGCACCGCAGATGTGCTAGCTAACGTAATCGCTAATATATATTGGGATGCGGAGAAGGTGAGTGCCGGTGGATAAAGCATTGGTGAATCTAATCATACTCCTAGGCGTGCTGGCATTCGGTATCTTCTTTGGAGTGGATATGGCAAGGGACGGGATTGAGCAAGTGAACGGGCCAATAGGAACCGCCAGCGATTTAACCGTCGAGAAGATGGCTGAAGAGCAGCAGAGCCTAGTTATGGATCATAAGAAACGAATGGAGTTACAAGCACTACAGGAGCTAATGGCATTACAAGAACAGAAACAGAAGCTAGAACAGAAGCTAGAACAGGTACAACCAAGAACAATAAATCAATCTTTGTTCAGTCGGTTTTTTCATAAGATTGGCGATGTCTTGAGCTGGCTTGCTGATTTAATCATTCATGGGATTGTGAATGCAGGCAGAGCCATATTCACTTGAATCACCAGAACTGACGCACAATAGTTAAACATTAGCGAGAAATACAAACACTTTCATGCGTCAGCTTTGATCAGCAATTATGCCGATTGACAATCTCGAAGACATATATTGATTAAAGCTTGCCTCTCCATCATCCATCGGAAGGTATTTTCTTATACCAAAAGAAGGAATTTTGTCGAATAAATAGAATTTTTATGTACTGACTATGCACTTTGCTCAGGAGGGAGTAACCGCGGAAAACCATCCGCGGGCCGTTCACATGCTAACCCATACTTCTTGGTGTTGCGTGGTGGGTTTAGGTTGGGGTTTTCTGTTGAGATACGAATTAGCCACCTTTCGAG
>JBBDTA010000069.1:2995-6600 GCA_040904605.1 Paenibacillaceae bacterium | reverse complement strand
TAATAGGTCAAATGACCTCTTAGGGTTCCATGTTGACTTAACAGAGTGGATAGCTTACCGATACGTTTCCACCAGGTCGCGTCCCCACGCTTCTCTAGCCTCAATCGCCTCGAGGTATTGGGCCACTATATCCGTGGGTTGACCAGCATCTGTCAATTGCTCAGTCAATTCGTCGAGCATCACATTTAACTCCGACTTGCAATCAACTAGAATACCTTCTGCTTGTTGGAAGAAGGCTTCCTTCTCTTCATCTGTCATCGTTTTCTGTTTAGCTAGAAAATTCAGTCCTAGACTCAATAATTCAGCTTCACACGCAGCTTTCTTATCAACAATCAGTTTGTCATTGGTCTTAACAATTGTTTGATAGGCTAACAGTTCTGCGTCCGTACTCGTTTCAATGACATATGTGCTCGCATCGAAGGACGGCTGATAACCCAGTGATTCATATATAAATCGAAGGGGTACATATATACTATTGTTATAGAAGAGCCCCGGTGTTTTCGCATTAGGTTCAACCAGCTGCCCATCGAATTCATAGCTGACTTCCCTCGTGTTAATCAGAATCGATGTCAACGTCATCGTCGATTTGTCGACGGGTTGGATACTCGAATCCTTGACCTCTTGGGCACTCAGATAGTCTCTGATCGTCTCCCAATCCTCTGATGTCGGTGCGGCAACGGTTACCTTGGAATTGGGTCCATCCCATGCAATGGCTTTGTTAAGAATACTTGCCACAAAACGAAGAGGTACATAGGTATTGCCTGTATAGATGAAACCTAATTGAGCCTCTGGAGGCGCATAATCGATGCCATCAATCACATAATGGATCGGGGCAAAGCTGACTTGAATGGTCTTCGAAGTATCTGCAGAGAACGCTTGTCCCGCAGGAATGATAAGTGCAATGATCAGGACTAACATGACCCATTTTCTCATAATTCTCATTCACCTTTCCTTCTCCTAGATTGTATACTCATAAACTATGCTCTCATTAATTATATCATTCATTCGATTTAAAGTGGCAGAGATCAATTGCTCGTGCCACTTTCTCTTGTGGATGGAGGAGCAGAACAACGAAGCTCTCTATGATGCATCATAACCATTCGGATTATTCGACTGCCAGCGCCATGTATCCACACACATCTCTTCAATGCCGCGCTCTGCCTTCCAGCCCAGCTCCCGCTCCGCCTTGTTAGAATCCGCATAACAAACCGCAATATCACCGGGTCGGCGATCACTTATGCGGTACGGTACTATTCGGCCAGAAGCTTGCTCGAAAGCCCTAACCATCTCTAACACACTATACCCTCTGCCCGTTCCGAGATTGAATGCATCGATGCCAGTCGTCGCTAGCACCTTGTCGAGCGCCTTCAAGTGACCTTGAGCCAGATCAACCACATGAATATAGTCGCGTACACCCGTACCATCCACAGTGGGGTAATCGTTGCCGAACACACCTAGCTCAGCCAGCTTCCCAACCGCCACTTGGGAGATATACGGCATCAGATTATTAGGAATCCCGTTCGGATTCTCACCGATTCGACCACTGGAATGAGCACCAATAGGGTTAAAATATCGCAACAACACCACACTCCACGAAGGATCAGCAACGAGTAAGTCTCGCAGTATCTGCTCAATCATGAGCTTGGTAGAACCATACGGATTGGTCGCGGATAATGGAGAATCCTCCGAAATCGGAACACGTTCAGACATACCATAGACCGTAGCCGAAGAACTGAATACCAGTCGCTTCACGCCATATTGCTGCATAGCTGCACAGAGAATCAACGTCCCCGTGATATTGTTATGGTAATAATGGAGTGGCTCTCGCACCGACTCCCCTACCGCCTTCATTCCGGCAAAATGGATAACCGCATCGATCGAATTGTCTGCAAAAATTGAAAGTACCGCTGCTTTATCTAGTAAATCCACTTCATAGAATTTAAAGTCCCTGCCCGTAAGCTCACGAACACGATTCAAGGCTTCTGGCTGGCTGTTCGAATAATTATCAACCACGACAATCTCATAGCCCGCCTGAAGCAGCTCGACACAGGTATGACTCCCGATATATCCGGCCCCGCCGGTAACAAGAATAGCCAACGTATACACCTCCGGTTTATTCCGAATTATACCATTATGGATATGCTCAAGTATAGGAACGTTCAGGTGTCCTAAAGAGAAAAACCTAGTGGGGAGTTCTCCACTAGGGCCAGTTTCTCTGTTCAATTAGTTAGCAAGGATTCAGCTAGAGCTTTCTCTTCTGCATATGCATCCCGATATGTCGTAATTATACTCGTCGAGTAACCATTCGCAATTAATGAGCTCTGCAGGCTAGTCATTAAGGCTTCGAATTGCGCATCACATTGAGCTAACTGGGCTTGTCCTTGATCGACTAAATCCTGCTTAGCAGTCGGATCTGTCTTATTGATGTATTCGCCTACTAGCCTCCAGAGTGAACTCTCACAGGAGGATCTGAGTGCGCTAATCTGTGTGTCAGCTTGGCTAACTAATGAATCATACGTAGGTGTAGTCGTGATTACTCCACCGCCACCGGAAGGTACCACCGGGACAACTGTTTCTTCCGGTAGATCTGTTGGCAGTTCTGACGGGGTCTCTCCACCAGTATCTTCACCATCCGCAAGTTGCTGTGCTATAAACTCCGGACTCTGCAAGGCAACCGAGTAAGTCGATTGATCCCATTCCACCTCATAACCAATTAAGCTAGAGACGAATCGCAGAGGGACGAACAATCGGTTGTTGATGATGAAGCCTTCCAATCCGCCATCAGGAACGACCGTCTTACCAGCTATCTTATAAGTAACCTTGCGAGTGGATATCTCAATGGAGGTAGCCTTTAATGCGGGTTTCGCATTCGTTACCGAGGCCTTATCGGCATCCTCAGCCTGATTACCTCTGTTATAGGCATCAATCCCTGTCCGTTCTTGGCTCTCTGGTTCACGTATCGTTACGGTACTGGTAGCACTATCCCATTCCACAGCTTGATTCAACGAGTGCACAACGAATCGAAGCGGCAAATACGTTGAATTATTGTAGATAAAGCCTTGTTGATCAGCAGGTGGTACCAGCTTAGTTTCATCGAAGGTGAACTGCATGGGGATCGCATAAACTTGAATCGATTTCACGGCAGCTGCTGATGCTGACGCACTCGTAAACAAGAGGATTACTGCAAGAAGAAGGAATACCGTCTTCATCGCGCTTAAGTCATAGTATCTTCGCAAGCTATTATTCCTCCTTAATAACCTCATCATATTGTTTGCCTTGGCTGATACCGAATTTCTGTGCAATACGGATCAGTTGATTATATTCTTCCTCTGAGAGCTTCTCAAGGATCAACGATCGAGCCTCCTTCTTCTCTTCTAGACTCAGACCTCCTGAAGCAAGGCTGGTCAGAAGCTTCATATCAGCAGCACTGAGATTCTTCATGAGGAGTGAGGCTACTGCAGCCTTCTCACCGAGGGAGGCATTCTCCTCGATATCTTTTGCCTGATCTGTAGAAATCTCTGCTGTATAGGTCGGTTCATCAGTATCCGTTGGTGACGCAGGCTGTAATGATTTAGTAGCTTGATCTGATTGTTGATCTGATTGTT
>JBBDTA010000069.1:0-2895 GCA_040904605.1 Paenibacillaceae bacterium | reverse complement strand
TTGATCTGATTGTTGATCTGATTGTTCCACTGTCTCGTTGTCACCAGTAGTTTCACCGGGAGTAGATTCCTGCCCGCCAGCTGGGTTATCGGTTACATCGGGTGCATTCTCAGGAGAGACATCCGTTGATTCAACAGCCTCTAGTTCATTCATTATAGTGTCCATGCCACTCATGGAACGGAGAACTTTGTCTACCGCATAGTCCAAGACGAATAGGGAAGCAATCAGCATGATAGCTAGTCCTAGAGAGCTCCAGAGCAGGATTCGTTTCCATCTTGTTTTCTTCTTTCTCATTGGAATCACCTCTTCTCATTCTCAACGTCCATCTCCAAGTCTGCAACCCGGTGATTCAGGAATCAAGGTCGCTTTGCTGAAGACACATTATTATTATTGTAGCTAATTTGGGGGTCATGGTTAATCTTAAGTGCTATATCGAATGCAACGATATTCCCATAATAATCATGTGCTTGGATCGTGAGTGTCTTTGGAATTTCTAAATAATCAACTATAAAGAACAAATTTGGATTCGTAAAATAACTACCATCAGTTGTACTCTCACCACTCTGAATTTGAGTTCCCGAGAGATTCCAGTATTGATTAATAGAGAAATGATCGAATGATGTATCCATAGTATCAAAAATTCCAGTTAAGTCTACATTGAAATATACATCTCCATCTTGACTTCCATAGAATGCCACTGGAGCATTAGGCAGAATCTTGATCTCTTTATCCACAATAATTTTTACCTGTTTGAGAATCGTTGCTCCGTTCTCATCACTCGCCTCGATTTGAACATAGTTGTAGTTACCCATCTGTGCATTAGAAGTGACATGTAACATCCCTGCAGCATCAAGCGATACTCCGACAATACCGATATCCGCTTCAGTTTTGGGTGCGAAATTCATTGCTCCAGATACCTGATCATTGTAATTCGGTGATACGAAGAAGTTCGCTAAACCGCGTGTGCTATTAGGATCGACATATAGATAACTTGGAGGCATATCCTCCGTAACATAGTTCACATTAATCGTACTCAGGGTAGGATCATAGATATCATTCGGGTCATCTGCGAAGAATGAGATGCTAATATCTGTCGGTGAAGTTAACGCACCGGAGTATCCAACGGAGAATATATGGCTATTCCCGTCATAGTTAACTAACCCTGGGTCATACTGACCATAGATTCCACCGATACTATAAGTGATATCAAGTTGATCACCTTCTTCGTCAGTGAAGTATTGTGACATATCAATTTCAACGCTTTGTTGATCATATAGTGTAATATGGACAGATTCATGCAAAGCCACTGGTGCGTCGTTCACCGCTATGACGGTTAGTGTGAATTCAGTTGACGCATTCATTAGACCGTCTGAAGCGGTTACCTTCACGATATAGTCACCTGCGTCACTATCGTGGATTGGTGTTCCGCTGAATTCTCTTGTTATTGGATTAAAGATTAACCAGCTCGGCAATGCAGCTCCGTCTGATAATTCAGCCGTATAAGTCATATCTCCCTCATCCATATCCGAGAAGGTGTCCACCACGAAGTAAAACAAAGCATTCTCATACACAGTCTGATCTGCGATGGTGTATGCTACTTCCGTTACCACCGGCGCTTCGTTCACATCCGTCACACTTATCGTGAAGGCTTGTTCTATGTACAATCCATCCTGATCGGTCACTCGTGCTCGTATGGTATAGCTATTTTTCATTTCGTAATCGAAGCCCGCTACTGCTATCAGACTATTCCCACTTATCATAAAGCTACCGTTGTCATCGCTACCTAAACCGCTTTCTAAGGAATAGGTATGAACGTCCCCGACATTCGGGTCCGTTGTGCTGAATACACCGACAATAATGTTTGCCAATGAATTCTCCGCCAGACTCAAGCTTGGCAATGATAAAGAAGTTGGTGCAGCATTAAGGATTGTTATATGGAACTGTTTCGTTGCCACTTGATGGCCAGCTATTCCATCACTAGCCGTTACGGTCATCATCGTTTCTAGCGTGGAACCTTCTATTATCAATTCATCACCAGTAAGACCCACTCCTACGATTGAACCATTAGCAGGTACATTGGTTAATTCATAGGTCAATGGATCCCCATCTGGATCACTGAAGAAGTCATCCATATCCAAGGTCACTTGATCATCAACAGTTAGGCTTAAGTGATAAGGAGCATTAAATGTCGTCGGTGCTTCATTGACCGGTGTTGCAACTGTATCGACGTCTTGCAACAGCTGCTGCAGAGTTGCCGGAACGTTCAATCTACCTGGATTCGTATTGATAAACCGGACAATGTCATCAATCTCGATTCCATCATTAGCCAAATCGATCGATGCGACGCTTAATTGAAACTGCTCATAAACAGGTGTGCCCTCTTCAGATGTTCTGGAGATAACCTGCACCATGGTTGACCCGGCGTGCTTAGCCTCAATATGAAGCTCACCGCTTAGTAATGTAACCGCAGCTACATTGCTGTTATATGTAATCACTGTATAGAACAAGCTGTCCCAGTCTAAGAATATATCATCCAAATCTATCGTTATGCTATCGCCAATGATCAGACTACCGTCTAACTCACTGTCAATATATTCTGCAAGATAGTCATCGATATGTTGTTCCACCACAGGAATATCCTTGATGGTAGCAGCCCCAACTAATGTCGGCATTGTCATAACCAGAAGGGTAGCCGCAATGGATAAAGTAAGGATTTTCGCTACTTTCCTAATCGTGTTCTTATTCTTTTCCCTTCTTTTTCTTCTCATAGATTCCTGTTATCTCCCTTTCAACCGTACATCTGTGAGAAGCTCCACAAATGTACCTATTGATCCCAATGTATATACGTTAAATATAGCATATTGTGTTGCAGATAGGATACGAATTCCGTCGGAT
>JBBDTA010000068.1:0-6645 GCA_040904605.1 Paenibacillaceae bacterium | reverse complement strand
ATCACGGAAATATGTGAAATATTCGAGAAATAGCGAATATGGTAAGCACTATAGCACCAATCATTGCGCTATTACATTCGAACTGGAATAGGGCCAGCATAAAGTTTCATTGAAACAAGGAAGAAGGCTTGATCAACTACGGCTTGAATATTACTTCCAGAATGGCACCAAAGAAGCTATCCTGAGAGTATTAACAACACACCAAAACCAGATGGCGGTTTTCAAGATATGGGGGAAGGGCCACGTGATGAATCTTCCCCTATTGGGACAAGTATTGCATTTCAGTTGTTAACGGAATTGAATGTTCCATCAGATGATCCAATGATCCAAAAAGGCATTAAGTATATCTTAATAGTGTGGATCTTGTCAAGCGATTTTCAGATGCGATTACTTGCTATAAAGCTAGATTCAACAGGCCTACCAAAAAAAGAGTCGGCCTGTGACTGCAGTTCCATTATGGAACATACAGATTCACAGGCCAAGCAAATTTTCATTCATGGTTGTGGCCGCTAGGCCATGGTGGTTTGGGACAGTCTCTTCTGTGTAAGGGGCCATCGTGAATTGACATCGTTAAGCTGCGTTGAAGGTCTCGTCATCGACTGATTTTAAAATTGCTCCTTGGGAAAAGTATACAGCGCGAGTAAATGCTCCGATAACAGCTATCGTTCCAATGGCAGCGACGATATAAGAAATTTGCATAGAGAGGCCGAATCCGATCTTAGCATTCAAGATATAAGTGAACACCACCATCGTCATGAATGAAGCTGGGATACTCGCCATCCAGTGTTTTTTGCCGGATTGGGCTAGGTACATTGCACCTACCCATAGTGCAATTGTGGATGTGGACTGATTGGCCCAAGTAAAGTACCGCCATAGTAATGAAAAATCCATATGCGTAAGCATGAATGAGATGGCGAACATCGGCAGTGTGATCCAGAGACGATTTGAGATTTTTACTTGCCCAATTTTCATATAATCAGCAATGATCATTCTGGCGCTGCGGAATGCAGTATCGCCTGAAGTAATGGGCAGGATGATAACCCCGATGATCGCTAAGGTACCACCGATTGCACCTAACAATGTGATAGAGATTTCGTTAACCACGGCAGCAGGTCCACCAGATTGAATTAACGCATTTAAGTCGGTCCCGTAGAACAAACTCATTGCTGCAGCAGCCCAGATCATTGCAATAATCGCTTCGATGATCATCATGCCATAGAATACGGATCGTCCATTTTTTTCATTCTGAATCGTTCTGGAGATAATAGGGGATTGTGTGGCATGGAATCCTGACAGAGCTCCGCAGGAGATTGTCAAGAACAGCAGTGGGAAGATCGCTAATCCTGCTGGATGCATGTTCTTTAAGGTGATTTCTGGAATGGGGGCCCCTGTAAAGATGAGCATTCCGCCTATACCCAAGGCGCTAATCAACAGTAAGGCACCGAAGAACGGATACAGTCTTCCGATGATTTTATCGATCGGGAGCAAGGTGGCTAGAAAGTAATAAACGAATATTAAGCCTGCAATCACTCCGACTCCCATCCATCCGTTGATAAGCGAATGAATCAACGCAGCTGGAGCAGAGACGAAGACTGTGCCTACAAGTAGCAGTAGCAATAGCGCAAATACATTAACAACATGCTTATAGGATTTGCCTAGAAATTTACCAGCTAATTCTGGTAAATGCGCGCCTCGGTTGCGGATGGAAATCATACCGGTTAAGTAATCATGCACTGCCCCGGCAAAAATCGCTCCTAATACAATCCAGATAAAAGCTACTGGTCCGTACAGAGCGCCTAATATAGGTCCGAAGATCGGCCCTACTCCAGCAATGTTTAAGAGCTGAATGAGTGAATTTTTTGATTTCCCCATCGGCAAATAGTCCACGCCATCTTTCATCGTATAAGCTGGTGTCTTTCTCTCTTCTTTGATGCCAAACGTCTTCTCTACATACTTACCATACGTGTAATATCCGACAATCAGCAACACAATGGCTACCAGAAACGTAATCATGAATCGTGCCTCCTCTATAATGTATGCGCTTACTTCTTATTATAAGAGGATACCGCACGCAATGGTTGAGAATCGATCCAACATGTCTTAACTTCAGGTTAAGATGCGTAAATATGGGGATGAAATACAGAGTTTTATAATTCCAATTGTTTGCGAAGTGCCTTAATATAATTGCGGCTAACGGGAATTGCTTCCTGCACATCGATCAGCTTAAGCTGATAAGCTCCGTTAAACCAAGGGATCAGCTGTTGCACAGCCTGTAAATTAACTAGATAACTCTTATGAGTGCGGAAGAAATGATGGGGCAGCAGCTTACGCTCAAGATCCTTTAAGCTAGTTTTCAGATGGTAACGGTTGTCCTTAGTAACAATAACGGTATCACCCTCTTCTGCTGAAGCATACAGAATACTCAGAGGCGATACATAAATGATCTTCTCTTGGTGCTCGATTGCGAGTCTGCTGATTTTAACTCCGGATTTACTTTCCTTGGATATTTCTAAAGATTTGTATACCCGCTTCATCGTCTCCGCCAGCTCATCAGAAGAGAATGGCTTCAGCAAATAATCGAGAGCTTCGAATCGAAAAGCTTGAATCGCATAATCGGGATAGGCCGTGGCGAATACAATAAGCGGAACTTGTTTGAGCTTCTGGATCGCTTTAACCAGCTCTATTCCCGTCATTCTCGGGATTTCCATGTCAACAAACACTAAGTCTGGCTCCAGCAGCAATATTTTCTCTAAGCCTTCTTCACCTGAACCCGCCTCAGCGACGATTTCCACTTCTTCATACTCTTCTAATAAATGCTCAAGCTCATGACGGCTGTATGGTTCGTCATCAATGATGATTGTGCGTACGGACCTGCTCATCGTTCGATATTCCTCCCTTCTTGATCAGGAATCATGAATGAAATCAAGGTGCCTTTTCCTAGCTCGCTGTGTATCCTGATTCCAGCATCTTCTCCGAGCGTCATGACTAAACGGCGGTTCACATTGTATAGCCCCACCCCCGTACTTTCGTCGGTTGTAGCGGAGACAGCAGTCAGAAGATTTTCCAGAACAGCTCTCTCCATTCCGCTACCGTTATCTGCAACTGTAATCAACACACCAAATTCACTAGGTTCTACGCTGATAGTTAATGCCCCTCCTTGCTTTAGATTTCGAAGTCCGTGTTTAATCGCATTCTCCACAATCGGCTGTAGCGTTAACGGAGGCAGCTTCACATTCAACAAACGATCATCAATTTGATAATTCACTTGCAGAATATCGTTAAACCGAGCTTCTTCGATTTGCAAGTAAGCTTTCACATGCTCCATTTCCTGCGAAAGAGAGATCGTAGAATGAACAGTACCTGATAAATTTTGTCGAAAATATCGCGAAAGTGAGATGAGTAGTGTTCTGGCTTTCGCCGGATTCACCCGTATCATGTAGACGATCGTATTCATCGCATTGAACAAGAAGTGCGGTTGAATTTGGGTTTGCAGCGCTTTAATTTCCGCTTCATTCGCTAATTGTCGGAAGTGCTGAATCTCCGCAAGCTCCAGCTGCTGACCGAACAAGGTGGAGAGTCCCTTGATGAGCTCAAGATTTACATTCGTAATTTCTTTCTCAGAGGAGAAATAAAATTTCAGCGTTCCGATCGTTTCATCCTTTTTTTTCAAAGGGGAAATGATGACAGCGCGCAAAGGGCAGAATGCTTCACTACAGCCGATCATATGATTGGAGGCGATCAGTAGTTCACCAGATTCCAGCACTTTCTGGGTCGCTTCAGTACGTATCGATACCATTGATCGGTGGTGATCGGAGCCTTGACCGATATGCGCCAATATATGCTGACGATCCGTCATGGCAACTGCTTTGGCATCGGCTTCATGAATCAGTATCTCACAGGCGGATTGTGCCGTAGTGGGTGTTAATCCCTTGGATAAGTGCTCGAGCGTAACTCCAGCGATACGTAGCGCCTTTTGAGCTTGAACTGCACCACTCTTCTCTTCCTCGCTGATTACGTTGCGAATAATCAAGATGAATAACGCGCAGCCGATCCCATTGGCCAAGATCATCGGAAGGCCGATCCGCTCCACTAACTGATAAGCCTCAGACCATGGATGCGCCATGACCAGGATCAGCATCATCTGGATCGTTTCAGCTAATATCCCGACCCATAACGCGCCAGGTACTGATACTAGTCTTCCATCAAGCTTGCGATGTACCCACCCAGCTATTAATCCTGCAATAATTGCTGCGAATCCACAAGAAAATGCCGTAAAACCTCCTAGAGAAAATCGATGAACTCCAGCGATGAGCCCTGCGCCTAAGCCAACCTTCATCCCGCCGAGCAATCCAGCTGCTACGACACCGATCACTCGAGAATTCGCGATAGCCTCCCCTTCTCCTAAGGATCTTGCCCATCTGTCAGTGCTGATCCCATCCTCAGAAATAATTAATCCCATATATGTACTAATGATGCTGAACACGCCGAATAAAGCGATCACTTGAAGCTGCTGTGTAAGGGTCACTTGTCTGCGTTCAAGCAGCTTTCGCATAAATCCAAAACGTGTAACAACGAAAGCCACGGTCACGATAATACTTAGCCTTTCTAGCATCAGAATCAGTAAAGACCACATGTGTAGATAACCTCCTTAATACGTCAGCAATCCCGTTGCTCCACACCTCTACCTGCAAATAATAGATATACATTGTATATCTATTACCACTTATGGCCGTCCCTAATATGCTGCTTATTCACATAAAGATTACGTCAAGGTAACTTAATATAGAAAACTTCAGTCCTTATATTTAAATTTGCAATCCTTTATGATGTAGAAGTATAGAGGATCGTAATAAAAATAAGGAGCTCTAAAGTAGGAGGACGAATAGGAACGGATGTCAATGTGTCGGGATTGTTTGGAGCGGTTTACAGCTTTGATCAGATGAATCAAAATAAAATTAAGTAGGAGTGAGATACATGGATAAAAAAAGAATTATCGTGACAGGTGGCAGCGGAAAGGCTGGAAAATGGATTGTTAAAGAATTTGTAGAAAAAGGTTACGAGGTTCTGAATCTAGACTGGAAGCTTCCGGAAGAACCTCTTTGTCAGACTATAATTGTCGATTTAAATGACCTGGGTCAGGTGCAAAATGCTCTTTCCCAATATAGCATACGGGATCGAAAAACGGTAGAAGCGGTTATTCACTTTGCTGCAATACCTCAAGCATTTATTTTTCCGAATGATGTAACTTTCAAGAATAACGTAATGAATACTTACAATATTTTGGAAGCCTCTGCTAATTTAGGGATTCAAAAAGTTGTAATTGCATCAAGTGAATCTTCATACGGTATCGTTTTTGCAAGTCAGTTTTTCGCTCCAAATTTCCTGCCAATCGATGAAACTCACCCGCAGCTTTCCGAAGATAGCTATGGATTGTCCAAGATGGTGAATGAAATTACGGGAGAAGCTTTCCATCGGAGAACAGGCATGCAGGTTGTTTCCTTCCGTTTAGGGAATATTCTTGAGCCACAGGATTATCCCAAAGTGAGAGAAACCTTTGCTACTCCGGAAGAGCGCATACGTATTCTTTGGAGTTACATCGATGCACGAGATATGGCCGTCGCATGCCGTCTAGCCGTTGAGAAAGAAGGACTTGGTGCGCAAACTCTTATTTTGGCTGCAGATGATACTTCTACAGATATTCCTAGCGAACAATTAGTACGTACATATATGCCTGAACTTACGGAGTATATATTGCAATTACCAGATCGTACAAGCTTCTTGTCAAACGCCAAAATTAAAAATGTGCTTGGTTGGAAGCAACAGCATTACTTTATGGAACAATAGAGGCAGAAGGGTAGATTCAAACTATGTTATCAGTAGGGACACTTTGACAGGTGTCCTTTTTTGTAATATCAGAGAGTATATAATTCAGGGTTGTCCTATTCCATAAAATGAGATAATTTGAAGATATGGAGACCAACATACTATAACGTATCTTCTTTGATGAGCACGGTCATGTGCTAGTGGGGAGACGGAAGAGTGGAGTCGGATATGACGATGGGAGGTATGAAAGAAGATGGAGAAGGGAACAAGATTTCGATCGAATGGGGGAGAAGACTCGTCGGTTCCCCCGCAGTTTGCATGTGAGAAGTGCGGAGCAGGGATGTATCCGGAATATTACAAAGGGGTACATGGTTACGAGTACAAGTTCTTAAACTAAAAATTACAAGTTATGAAGGTGGATATTGGGCATTCCTAATAAATAAGCGCAGAAGTTGGCGCAATATTACCGTATAAATGTTCTAATGTTTGTTTGAAAATAACATTTGGAATGATTAGCGCAAGTTTCAGCGCTACAGCTCCGTCTAGACAGCACTGTTGCGCTGAAACTTGCGCTGTTGGCCAAAATCGGGAGATATGTGGGTGATTTAGCGAATATGTACTGCAGAATAACGCCAAGTGTTGCGGTAATCGAAGTATACTGTATAACATCACACTCAACTAAGCATAAGTGGACCGTTCGGTGAGATTTCGAACGGTTTCTTCTTAGAGCGTCTACCGATGTATTGATTAAGGTGTATTAATGGATTATGTTCATTTTTTCAATATGTAATTGAGTTTCTTTTGTTCCCAGCTCATAAATTC
>JBBDTA010000067.1:0-6674 GCA_040904605.1 Paenibacillaceae bacterium | reverse complement strand
CTACCATTGCTGAATCCAAAGAAAGCTGCGTCGTTTTTGGAATGCCGAAATCAGCTATCGAACAGAATTGTGTCGATTATATTGTCCCTGTAAACCAAATTACATCGAAAATACTTGAGGTTACTGGTCTATAGGATGGTTACTTTTTTGCACCGCATATCCGCACGTAGATTGAAGATCACTCTCCCTCCGAAAGAAGAAAACCCTGCTCAAGGAAGCAGGGTTTCAAAATAATATCCACATTTCCAGAATGTTGGATTATCGGCAAAGATCAATAATCATTTGAAATCATATTCTACATCCCATAAGGTCAGCCCGTGTGCCATAGCTGTAGGACCCGCTTTAAGCCTATCCTTGGCATCTAGAAGGCGTTCCATATCCTTAGCTGTACGTTTACCCTCACCCACCTGAATTAACGTACCTGCGATCACACGTACCATGTTATATAGGAACCCATTGCCCGTAATATACAGGTGCAGAACACCACATCTAGCATCCGCTCTATCTATCGGATTCTCCGGGGTGATTTCTCTCTCCAGATATGCTTGATAGACCGTCCTCACATGTGATTGTTTGGTTGATCGTCTGGAGCAGAAGGAAGAAAAATCATGTTCCCCAATGATATGACGAAGTCCCAGTTCCATCTCTCTTACATTCAAGGGTGTGGGGTGATGGTATTGATAGTGACGACGGAATACATCAGGTACTCTCGTGTTACTAATCGTATATCGATAGGTTTTTCTCTTTGCTGATCGACGAGCATGGAACGATAATGGCACCTCTCTGGCTTCCCGGATAACAATATCCCTTGGCAGTCGGGAGTTAATGGCCATCCGCCAGCGTTCGATCGGGATGTCAGAGGAAGTCTTGAAATTCACAACTTGAGCTCTAGCATGAACGCCTGCATCCGTTCGTCCCGATCCTTCTACATCGATGTGTTCACCCGTTAATTTAAAAATCGCTTCTTGCAGCTTATCCTGTACCGTATTCTTAAAAGGTTGAGACTGAAATCCATTATAGCCTGTACCATCATAGCTAAGAACCAAATAAATATTTTGCACAGTTGCACCTCAAACTTCGGCGGGTATGTTCGTACAAAAAAAGGGCTTGTTCAGAATCAGATGATTCTGTCCACCCTTTCCCATCGGTTGTCTAAGCTCGATCCACTAGTTCAATATAAACCATTGGAGCGGAGTCACCACGACGCGGTCCCAGCTTCATGATGCGTGTGTATCCACCCGGACGTTCTGCATAACGAGGTCCTAGGTCTGCGAACAATTTCTGAATCGCATCCGTTCCTCCATCCAAGGCTTCCCTACGAACGAAAGATGCAACCTGACGGCGGGCGTGTAAATCACCACGTTTGGCTAATGTAATTAGCTTTTCGGCTATGGAGCGTAATTCTTTGGCTTTAGCCTCAGTAGTCTGAATTCGCTCATATAAGAACAAATCGGTTACTAGGTCGCGAAAAAGTGCCTTACGGTTACTTGAATTGCGTCCCAACTTTTGATATCCTGCCATTTGTATTTCCCTCCCTTACGGTTATTGCTATGTGTTATTCTTCGTTACGTAATCCTAAACTGAGTTCTTCTAATTTCTCTTGTACTTCCTCAAGTGACTTACGTCCCAAGTTACGTACTTTCATCATGTCTTCCTCAGTCTTCGTAATTAACTCCTGAACCGTATTTATTCCAGCACGCTTCAGACAGTTGTATGATCTGACAGAAAGATCAAGCTCTTCGATTGTCATCTCCAAAACTTTCTCTTTCTTATCCTCTTCTTTCTCAACCATGATTTCCGCATCGCGGGCTTCATCGGTGAGTCCAACGAACAACATTAAGTGTTCAGTGAGAATTTTGGCGCCAATGCTAACTGCTTCTTCTGGTCGAATGCTACCATCCGTCCAAACTTCTAACATCAGCTTGTCATAGTTGGTCACTTGACCGACACGAGTATTCTCAATGGTGTAATTCACTCGAGTAATTGGTGTATAAATTGAATCGATAGGAACAACGCCAATTGGCAATTCTTCGTTCTTGTTCTTATCTGCCGATACGTAGCCTCTTCCACGATTAGCCCAAATCCGCATATGCAGACGTGAATCTGATGAAAGAGTTGCAATGTGAAGATCTGGATTAAGGATTTCAACATCACTGTCCGTACGAATGTCTCCAGCCGTGATTACGCCTTCGCCCTCCGCATCAATTTCCAATACCTTTACTTCGTCCGAGTGAATCTTAATGGAAAGACCCTTTAAATTCAAGATAATCTCCGTAACGTCTTCCAAGACGCCAGGTACTGTCGAGAACTCATGAAGCACACCATCAATTTGAATAGAGGTTACTGCAGCACCAGGCAGCGATGATAGTAGAATACGGCGAAGTGAATTGCCCAATGTAGTCCCATAGCCTCTTTCCAACGGTTCTACAACAAATTTTCCATAAGTACCGTCATCACTCACTGCTACGGTCTCTATTTTCGGCTTTTCGATTTCAATCATTGACAAACCTCCTTCAACACATCGTTACCGGTCATTCTTGGGTTCGATAAAACCATGTAGTATACCTAACCTTCACCATCATTATTCACAAAGGCAATGATTATTTATACTACGTCTATTTATTGAAATATTGTAGCTTGTACAGAAGATTACACGCGGCGACGTTTCGGCGGGCGGCAACCATTGTGTGGTACTGGAGTAACGTCTTTGATCAGATTAACTTCAAGACCAGCTGCTTGTAAAGAGCGAATTGCTGCTTCACGGCCTGCTCCAGGTCCCTTAACCATCACTTCAACTGTTTTCATGCCATGCTCCATAGCCGCTTTTGCAGCGGATTCAGCAGCCATTTGCGCTGCGAAAGGCGTGCTCTTACGGGAACCCTTAAAACCGAGGTTTCCGGAACTGGCCCAAGAGATCGCATTGCCGTGCGGATCTGTAATCGTAACGATCGTATTGTTAAAGGTTGAACGGATATGTGCAACTCCGCTTTCAATATTCTTCCGATCACGACGTTTCGTACGGACTGCTTTTTTTGGTTTAGCCATTGACGGTTATCCTCCTTTCTTACTTCTTCTTGTTTGCAACTGTACGACGAGGACCCTTACGAGTACGCGCATTTGTTTTAGTACGTTGACCACGAACCGGCAATCCACGACGGTGACGCATACCACGGTAAGATCCGATTTCGATCAGACGCTTGATATTCAGAGCCACTTCACGACGAAGGTCACCTTCAACCTTGACGGATTTGTCAATTGCCTCTCTCAACTTGCTAACTTCTTCTTCAGTCAGATCACGAATACGAGTTTCTTCACTTACACCGGTAGAAGCTAGAATTTGTTGGGACGTTTTCTTGCCAATACCAAAGATGTAGGTTAAACCAATCACTACACGCTTATCGCGCGGTAAATCTACGCCAGCTATACGTGCCATATTTGATACGCCACCTCCTTACCCTTGTTTTTGTTTGTGCTTTGGATTTTCACAAATAACCATTACATTACCTTTGCGGCGAATAACTTTACACTTCTCGCAAATGGGTTTGACCGACGGTCTAACCTTCATTGATAAAACCTCCCTATAATATTAACCTAAATTTCGGTCTTACTTACGATAAGTAATCCGTCCTCTTGTCAGATCGTAAGGCGACAACTGGATGACTACTTTATCTCCGGTCAATATTCGGATGAAATGCATGCGTAGCTTACCAGAGACGTGAGCCAGAATCTGGTGTCCGTTCTCTAGCTCTACCTTGAACATCGCGTTCGGTAGAGGCTCAATAACTATTCCTTCGACTTCAATGACATCTTCTTTGGCCAAGGTATTGCTCCTTTCTTTCTTATCTGGCATCCGTTTGCTGTTGTTCAGCAAACTTGCTTAAGGCAAACCTGATCTTCCCATTCGTAACTCGACCGGTTTCGCGAATACTCTCTACAACCTCGTTGCTGATATCATTAGTAACTTGTAGATGCTGGATATTCTTCTTCTTAGGTTGATCGAATTTTCGCTTATCGCCATCAGCAACCCAGACAAATTTGTCTTCGATTGGTCTAATAACAATGGCGTACTTTCCGGAATCTCTCCCACGCAGCACCTTTACAATTTGCCCAAGCTGCACGTGCTCGCTGTTATCCATGTTATCACCTATGTTCCTAACTTAGTCAGGATCTCATAACCGTCCGGTGTAATAGCAATGGTATGTTCGTAATGCGCACATAGCGATCCGTCCACACTCACTACTGTCCAATTATCTTCCAACGTTCGGACGTATCGTTGTCCTACGATGACCATTGGTTCAATGGCCAAGGTAATTCCCGCTTTCAATCGCGGTCCGCGGTTTGGGATGCCATAGTTCGGAATTTGCGGTTCTTCATGAAGATCTGCACCAATACCATGACCGACATACTCGCGAACAACCGATAATCCTTCATCTTCGATACACCTTTGAATGGCATGTGAGATTGTATATAAACGGACATCGGGTTTGGCTTCTGCCAATCCTGCATACAAAGATCTCTCAGTGACATCTAGCAGCTTGCTAGCTATCTCTGATACAGCCCCAACAGGATAAGTCCAAGCGGAGTCGCCATGATACCCTTGAAACTCAGCACCGATATCGATACTGATGATGTCCCCTTCAAGCAGTTTGCGATGGCCGGGTATGCCATGCACCAATTCCTCGTTGACCGAGGCACAGATGCTTCCAGGGAACCCATTGTAGCCTTTAAAAGAAGGAGTGGCACCTTGACTTCGAATGTACTTCTCAGCAATCCGGTCCAGTTCGAGCGTCGTGATACCTGGCGTAACTGCGTCCGCCATTAGGCGATGCGTTTCTGCCACGATCCGACCTGCTTTGCGCATATGATTCAATTCCATCTCGGATTTACATATGATCATTAAGCTTGCCCTCGCAGTATAGTTGAAATCGCGGAAGTCACTTGATCGATTTCCTGCTCTCCATCGACCTGACGGAGCAGACCTTTATTTCTATAGTAATCAAGTAGAGGTGCGGTCTTGTTGAGATATTCATCAAGTCGCGTTCCTACTTTCTCTTCCGTATCGTCAGAACGCTGATACAGTTCTCCAGAACATTTGTCGCAAACACCCGAAGTCTTAGGAGCATTAAAAATTAAATGATACGTTGCTCCACAAGATTTACAGATTCGCCTGCCTGTTAGCCGAGCTAACAACAGTTCACGATCAACAATGAGATTCATCACATAATTGATTTGTCTGCCCATGTTCTTCAACATGTCATCTAGCGCCTCCGCTTGAGAGATCGTACGTGGGAAGCCGTCGAGTAGAAAGCCTTCTCGACAATCATCCTTCTGTAGTCGCTCTCTTACGATACCAATGGTAACGTCATCGGGTACGAGCAACCCTTGATCAACGTATTCCTTCGCCTTAATGCCTAACGGAGTTCCTTGGCTCATCGCTGCTCGAAATGCATCACCTGTTGAAATATGTGGTGTATGAAACTCCTCGACGATACGTTCGGCTTGTGTCCCTTTACCCGCACCAGGAGGGCCCATGAATATAATGTTCACTTGCTTTCTCCTTTCTCGCGAACGCGACACTATTTATTGATGAAACCTTTGTAGTGCCGTTTGATTAATTGGCTTTCAATTTGTTTCATTGTTTCCAGAGCAACCCCGACCACGATAAGAAGTGATGTACCTGACATTTGAACAGATTGTGGTAACCCTGCAATGTTAGCTAGGAATATCGGTAACACGGTGATAGCTGCCAAGAACAATGCTCCAGATAAGGTAATGCGAGTCATAATTCTAGTTAAGTATACTGCAGTCGTCTTGCCAGGTCTGATCCCTGGAACATAACCGCCGTTCTTCTTCATTTGATCTGCCATTTGTACAGGATTAATCTGCACAAATGTGTAGAAATACGTAAATCCAATGATAAGAAGAACATACAGTACCATACCAAGAGGCCTAGTATAGAGAAAGTTGGCTTGAATCCAATCAGCGAATGCATTACCTGTCCAGAAACTTGCAATCGTCACCGGGAATAGCAGTAGTGATGAAGCGAAGATTACTGGTATAACACCTGCAGCATTTACTTTGAGAGGAATGTGCGTTGATTGTCCGCCGTACATTTTACGTCCAACAACACGCTTGGCATATTGTACAGGGATTTTTCGGATACCTTGTTGAATGAATATAACTCCCGCTATGATCAGAATGACTACTGCAACAATAATCACCATTTTGGCTATAGGGAAGAACAAGGCGCCTCCATCTACAAACTCAGTTTGTACTATTTGGCTTATTGACGTTGGAATACCAGCAATAATCCCGGCAAAGATAATAATTGAGATTCCGTTACCAATACCAAATTCAGTAATTTGTTCACCGAGCCACATCAGAAAAGCTGTACCCGCTGTGAGAACGATCGCAATTAAAGTATATGTGGTAAAGCTAGCATTCTGTACGAAATCAAAATTATACATACGGTTGAATCCAATGGCCATACCATAACCTTGAATAAAGGCTAATAGGATCGTCCCATAGCGAGTAATCTGAGCAAGCTTCTTCTTGCCAGCTTCTCCTTCTTTCGCCCATTGTGCAAATTGAGGTATGACATCCATTGTTAGCAGCTGCACAATGATGGAAGCCGTAATGTAAGGCATGATCCCCATTGCAAAGATAGAGAAATT
>JBBDTA010000066.1:0-6704 GCA_040904605.1 Paenibacillaceae bacterium | reverse complement strand
AGAGTAACACAGCAATTGTAAATTACAAGGGCAACAATAGAAACCTAATCTTAGTTTTCATTTATATACATTAGGATACCTACACATCATCGCAAGTATCACACTGATCGACATGTCCTCCCAAGGCTGCTGTTCTGCAATTTACAATAGCCTTTGTAGCCTTGATCCCTTCGATGTGAATGGGATGGGAATCGAGAAAGGAATCATCGAAATGCGAAAAGATATTCGGACCCGCTTTATGAATTCTTAAACAAGCAGCTTCCACTAGAAGCGATTTGGGGTTCGCGAACACACGAGTTGTATGAGGAATTGCTTAGTACTATTGTGCCGAGAACGATTTCAGGTAGGCATTATAATCATGTATGTGAATGAGAAGAAGGGTTCTGTTAGGAATGCTCAATAATGATGTCCTTTAAAAATTCATTCTAACAACATAGCAATTTATTCTCAATAAAAGAAAGACGAAATTCGCGGGAGGCACATCAGTGGAAAAGCGAGAAGACTTGAAGGAGTTATTAATACGTCTCAAGCAAGGAGACCAAACGGCGTTTGAAACAATATTCAACCGGTATCACCGGGCTGCTATGTCTTGGGCGCAGAGTATCGTCCGCGATCCTTATCTGGCTGATGATGTCGTTCAAGAAGCATTCATTCGGATGAAGGATAAAGTGCATCAGCTCAAGGATGATTACAAATTCACCTCTTGGTTTCGATTGATGATACGCAGAATGTCCATTAATGCCATTCGCAGAGCTTCCTACCATCAGATACACAATTTACATGAATTACCTGAAGCAGAAAAAGAAGAATGGTCAGAATCTCATGATTGGCAAGAGTTAGCGGATAACGATGTAATGGTTCGCCATACACTTAGCAAACTATCTAGACAATCACGAGATATATTAAACGCTAGCATATATGAAGAAGCCACTCCCGAAGAATTGGCGGTTCAATTTAATATAAAAAAAAGTAATGTATACAACATCATATCAAGAGCCAGAGTGAAAGCGAATGATGAGAGGTTTCAATCTGAAATTGCTTCGTATCTTCTAGATCGACGAACTCTGGGACATCATACTTCCTGTTTATTGCCACCCCCTTCTTATGCTAAACCCTACGCTTTTATTTCGGTCCTCATCGGAGAAGCACTTCGTTCGGCTGAGATGACGAATTTCACTTATACGGAATTGATGGGGATATCTGCAGATGCTTTTCGCATGAATATGCCGGAAAACTGTAATTGGCAAGGGATATTGACCTATGATTGGAGTTATGCGGCATACCGAACCATTGAGCGATTAGGATTCAGTGGAGTTTGCTTTGGCAGGCCTCAGCTTAAGATAATGACGCCTGACATGCAAGTGCAAATGTTATCTGTCATACATGGTTCCATAGAAAGAGGAATTCCAGCTGTTATTTGGAACATGGAAATGAATGAAATGGGCTTTGCACATGGTTACGACGATGATAGACAAGAAATTCAGTATCGGGGATATAATGGGGCTGGACAAATATATCGATATGAACAACTAGGACGTAATGCCGAGGAACAGGCTGTATTCGTATTCGGACTAAGAAGGAGGGTATCGCAGACCTTATCGGAGAATGAGGTGCTTCGCGCTATTGTCGACCATGCCAGAGGCAAAGAGCCGCCATTGAAGGGGTATGCTTATGGGCTGAACGGTTATCGCTACTGGCTGGAAGCGGTAGAAAGGAACACGCTCAATTTAAGTGGACATGCCTACCAGGTAGCCATACTGTCTGAGGCACGTCATCAAGCTGCCCTATATCTAGAGCAAATATCTGAGACGGTCCGTGGTATTGAGTACAAGAAACATTTAGTAGCCGCAGCCGATTGTTACAAGAGAGTAAGTCAATTGTTTACTCAGCTTTATCCAAGGTTCCCATTTGGCTATGGAGGCAGCCACGCGAATCGATTGCATGATATTCAGAAGATATTACGTGCAGCATGGGAAGCTGAGAAGGAAGGGATTTCGTGTATTGAAAAATATATTTTTAGTGAATGATAGAAAATCTTACTCTACAGTGTCTATTATATGAAACAAATAATATGAAGGAGGAAAGTCCGCCATGTCTCACCCTATTTCGCCTCGTTTACCAGCAGTCTTCGTACCGGTTAGTGATCTCAAACGTTCAACGGAGTGGTATGCGAATTTACTCGAACGGCAAATTGTCCCAAGGCAGCATGAAGATGGCATCTACATCTTCGACTTTGATGGAACGGAGGTGATCTTGGACAGTAATTCCTGGGGGTCCCCATCCATGATCATGTTTGAATCGAAGGATATCGCCGCTTCTTATGAGTTCTGTGCTGGTCAACCGAATGATTCGTTGACTGACATATTCAGTGATGAGCATGTCTCCGTATTTACAATCAATTCAAACCTGATGTGCCAGACTCACCAAGCTCCAGATTCAGTGCAATCCAAACCGGCACATGCACTCCTCTCGAAAATTAGCCATGTCCTCATCCATACGGATAAGCTGAACGACACGGTGGAGTGGTACGAAACATTAGTTGCGAGGAGGGCACAGCAGGACTCGACCTTCAAAGATCTTCCCTGCATTCAACTGGAGAAGGGTGCACACTTGTTATTCGATGACAAGCGACTTTGCAAGAAAGAGAAGCCTATAGGGATTATTGAAGCAAGTGATTTGGTATCGGCCTTGGCTCATGTGCAAGCTAAAGGGGTGGAGGTTGTCAATGGCATTGAAACCCGGATGGGTCTGTCTTATTTTGTGTTTCTCGATCCCGATGGTAATGGATTTATGGTATGTTGAACCAATCATATGAATCATAAGGAGGAATTACAATGAGAAAAATTATTCAATTTATGCATGTTTCGCTTGATGGCTTCGTTGCTGATCCTAACGGAGGGTTAGATTGGATTTCCTATGACAAAGATTTAGAGAATCATGCAGATAATGTCATCCAGAATAAAATTGATGTGGCGATATATGGACGTGTAACCTATCAGTTGATGGAGAGTTATTGGCCGACGGTTCCTTCCAACCCGTCGAGTTCTGAACATGATCTGAATCATGCACACTGGGTAGAACATGTGTCTAAAATTGTAGTATCCAGAAGCTTGGAAACAGCGGAGTGGAATAATACAACATTGATCAGAGATAACATCCTGGAGGAAATTTCTTCTCTTAAGAAGCAACCGGGTAAGGACATGATGATTTTTGGCAGTCCTAGGCTCTCATATATCCTTATGCAGCTTGGATTGATCGATGAGATACAGATTACACTCAATCCAGTTCTGTTAGGTAACGGAATACCGATGTATAAGGACATAGAAGATAAACGCAAGCTGAAATTGTTAAGCTCCAAAACTTTCGATTCTGGCGTTGTTGCCCTGCATTACCAATGCTTATGAAATACGCCAAATGGCGATTGATCGATTAGCATATATGACTTTAGCCCCTGAGAATTTCCACATGCCTGAAAGTTTTCATGCTGGCTTTTACTCATTCAGAAAAAGAGGAGGGAGTCGAGTATGCAAGGTAGATTGGACCAGGCATCGGAGCAACACAAGGCTGTATATCGGATTCAAGGGTTTACGTGCACAAATTGTGCTGCACAGTTCGAACAAAACGTTAAATCATTGCCAGAAGTAAAGAATGCTAAAGTGAATTTTGGAGCATCAAAGGTTACGGTATATGGGAATGCAAGTATTTCCGAATTAGAGAAAGCCGGCGCATTTGAGGGATTGAAAGTATATCCCGAAAAAGAGACTCGGATGATTGAAAAGGAGTCTTTTTGGAAAAAACGATCTACTATAACAAGCCTTGCCTCTGCGGTTTTCCTTGCGATTGGTTGGCTTCTCGGAGAGGATAGTTCGGTTTCGAACGTCGTATTTGCCGTGTCCATTCTTATTGGTGGATATGAACTGTTCATCAAGGGATTGAAAAGTCTGGCTCGCTTCAATTTTAATATGAATACGCTGATGACCATTGCCATCATCGGAGCAGCTGCCATTGGGGAATGGCTCGAGGGAGCGACGGTTATTCTTCTCTTTGCAATCAGCGAGGCACTTGAAAGTTACTCGATGGAGAAAGCTAGGCAGTCGATACGTTCACTAATGAATGTGGCCCCGAAAGAGGCGACCATTCGCCGTGGTGAGAAAGAGCTTCAGGTTTCTGTAGATGATATCCAAATTGGAGATATCATGCTAGTGAAGCCCGGGCAAAAGATTGCAATGGATGGAATGGTTTTGAAGGGAAGATCTGTCGTAAATCAGGCGGCCATCACAGGGGAGTCTGTGCCGGTTGAAAAAGCCCCAGGTCAGGAAGTGTTTGCAGGAACGCTTAATGGAGAAGGCTTAATGGAAGTAGAAGTGACCAAGCGAGTGGAAGATACCACGATTGCCAAGATCATTCATCTCGTAGAGGAAGCACAGGCCGAAAAAGCTCCTTCGCAAGCTTTCGTTGATCGTTTTGCTCAATATTACACACCAACGATCATGCTTCTTGCTTTAGGTATTTCATTAATTCCTCCGTTGTTTATGGGAGGATCTTGGGGAGAATGGATTTATAGGGGATTGGCACTCCTTGTCGTTGGTTGCCCTTGTGCCCTCGTTATCTCCACACCGGTAGCAATTGTAACAGCTATAGGTAACGCTGCAAAAAATGGTGTGCTAATTAAGGGAGGCATTCATTTAGAAGAAGCTGGTGCACTCACTGTGATCGCTTTTGATAAGACAGGAACATTAACGAAGGGTGTACCGGTTGTAACAGATATAGTGCGGTTAGAGCGCCCTGATGAGAATCAACTTTTATCCATAGCTGCAGCGATAGAAAAGGGATTTCAACATCCGCTTGCATCTGCGATCGTTCGGAAGTCAGCCGATACTAACACGGTTTCTCAGGAAGCGACAGAGTTCACTTCGATCACTGGCAAAGGAGCAAAAGCCTTTGTGGAGGGCGTTCTGTACTATATAGGCAGCCCCCGTCTCTTTGAGGAGATTAAACCGTTGGAAAGCACCGTTTCAGATAAAATACAGCAGCTCCAGAAGCAAGGTAAGACGGTTATGGTTCTGGGTACGGAACATGAGGTTTATGGGCTTATCGCTGTAGCAGATGAAGTTAGGTCCAGCAGTCAGGAGGTCATTCGGAAACTCCATGCTTTAGGGATCCGTACAACGTTTATGCTTACCGGGGATAATCAAGCAACAGCTGATGCAATTGGCCGACAGGTCGGGATTAGTGAAGTGAAAGCTGAACTATTGCCCCAGCATAAACTGGAATCGATTAAACAATTAAAGGAGCTTGGAAAAGTTGGCATGATCGGGGATGGGGTCAACGATGCACCGGCATTGGCCAGCGCAGATGTCGGCATTGCCATGGGAGGTGCCGGTACAGACACGGCCTTAGAAACAGCGGATATCGCGCTTATGGCAGATGATTTAACAAAGCTACCTTACACCATAAAATTAAGCAGAACTACGCTTAGTATCATTAAGCAGAATATCACTTTTTCGCTCGCGATTAAAGCTATAGCATTGCTGCTCATTATCCCTGGATGGCTTACCTTATGGATGGCCATCTTTGCAGATATGGGAGCTACCCTCATCGTAACCCTGAATAGCTTACGGTTGCTGAAGATAAAAGAGTGAGCTTTAGTGTTAATTCATTAAAAACAGTACTGTTTTGAAGATTAGGAGAACTGATGTTTATGTTTGAGAAAATAAAGAAGTGGGCTAAACAGCTAAAAAGAATGGTTTTTATACTATATTTTGCATATAAGGATAATCGCACTCCTTGGAATTTGCGATGAAAATGATGCCTAAATCAGTGATTCAGGAGTGTACAGTACAAGCCGAGGGACGAATGAAGAATGGAAAACCGAAAAATTGGTTTGTAGGAAATTAATTATGTTGGTGTGGATAGTGGCTTTCCTTTGGATTTCGTTAACCGCATATCGTTATTTGTTCAACGGAAACGCTAGTTAAAATGATAACCGACCGAAAGTATTTGTCGGTTATTTGCATTTTAGGATTAGATTAACGACAGTTCAGTAGTTCACTTAATTCCATTATGTATGAGAATATGTGTTTGAGTCCGATAATATATATTATGTAAACAAAATGGCATATTATCGGACGTACCTATAAATAAATCCGATTGTCGGACGACAAGAACTTGTACCGATAAACGACAAGAACTTGTACCGATTACTGAACTCAAGTACGATCAACATTAAAGGTGAAAGCTACCGCATCAAAGAAAAGAAAAAGGCTGGATTTTTCAAACCGGAACCAACCGAAGAAAACCGAAGAAAAGGAAGCGAAAAGTTGAATTTTTGAAAATTTTTCCCCCTCGGGGGAAAGGGATTTAAACCAAAAATGAGGAATATTCATTTGATGTTGACATCGGACGGATCTGGAACCGAACTCGCCTGTATTTTTTATCCTTTTGGCATGATCCCATGACCATTCATTCCATCGGCAAAATTTTCAACGCCTATTCGAAAAGATGGAATTTACTGTTACACGCTCACCAGCTTCGCCATAGTTGCGCAACGCATTTATTTCATCACGGAGGTCTTGGTGTTGGTTATTGAATTCTCGTTTATCCGTGAGATCAAACGTCAAAGGAGCCGCGAGGGTCAAAACGATCCTAGCAGCCCCTTTGCTTCTAGAGTGACCTATTATTGGCTTGGCTATGTTATATCATTA
>JBBDTA010000065.1:0-6756 GCA_040904605.1 Paenibacillaceae bacterium | reverse complement strand
GATGGTTCAAGGAAACCCTTGTCCCATCTGCCCCGGCGAATGCCGAGAGGCTATTATAGTACGAGGAGGGATGCACATATAAACAGAGACAAGGCTAGGGCTACGCCCATTCATCAACATGGGAGCCACACTACCGAGCCTCTGTTTTACTAGATCGGGATTATCAATTGGACGACTGTAAAACTTTGTAAAGCGCTTGTGTTCCTTTATCACCAAATCCCTGATCTGCGAGCTGTCCATACAAGGAACGGGCTAGGGTTAAACCTGGAAGCTTCAAGCCCATCTCCTCGGCGGAATCTAGTGCGATCTGCATATCCTTGATAAAATGCTTCACATAGAAGCCCGGTTCGAAGTTACCAGCGATGATTCGAGGAGCTAGATTACTGAGAGACCAGCTACCGGCAGCACCAGATTCGATGCTCTTCAACACAGTTTCGGGATCGAGTCCTGCTTGGGTAGCATATACAATGGCTTCGCATACACCGATCATGTTGGTAGCGATTGCAATCTGGTTGCACATCTTCGTATGCTGACCTGCACCGGCAGCTCCTTGCATCACAATATTCTTGCCCATTAAGCTAAGGATCGGCATTAGAGCATCGAAGGTTTCTTGGTCGCCTCCGACCATGATCGATAGTCGAGCTTCACGAGCACCGATATCCCCACCGGATACAGGAGCATCAAGTGAGTGCATGCCACGTACGGCGGCGGCTTGATGAATGCGCTGAGCTAATGATGGACTTGAAGTCGTCATATCGATGAGATAGGAGCCTTTCAAACCCGTGGCAATCAGACCCCGTTTACCTAGATACAGTTCTTCTACATCAGATGGATAGCCGACCATCGTAATAATAACTTGGCACGCAGCAGCAAGCTCATCTGGCGTATCATGCCATACCGCTCCCTGAGTGATCAGATCCGCTGCCTTGGCCTTTGTTCTCGTATAGATATGAATGCCATATCCAGCTTCTTTCAGATGTCCAGCCATGCTCTTCCCCATAACTCCTGTGCCAATAAATCCAACTTTCGTAACTCCCGGTGATATTGTTGCCATGATTGATTCCTCCTTGTAAAGTTTCCAGTTCATGCGGATCCTTCCTTCAATTGTGTTTCTGTATATATCCATATCGCGATCTGTAATGCTAGAGCATCTCGGAAAATTTGCGGATCATAGCCGGTGATTTCCTTTACTCTTTTTAAGCGATAGACGATGGTATTCTTGTGTAGGAATAGTGCGTTAGCCGTTTCCTGAATATTCATATTGCAATCAAAAAAAGCTTGAAGCGTCTGCACAGCGGATTCGGACATTCTTGTCAAAACTCGTTCTAGAAAACGTTGGTTGGTAAGCGGTTTGGATTGCAGAGCGATCATCTGGGACTCTAAGCCGGCGTATAATATCATCTGTTGGCCTTGAACGCCATGCTTCAATGCAAACTCAGCTTCTTCTATAATAGAAGCAATGTCTTCACGTTTGGTCGCTTCATTAGAGCAACCAATCTGGAAGGGTACACCTGAACGTCGGATGAGATCAAGCCACGTCTCTAGCTTCTGCGATCGAACCTGATCAGACAAGCCGAACACGAATATACATGCGCGGTAGGCATCCAATAATCCGATCAGAACATGATGGCTACCATAAATATCCTCCGTTCTCTGCAGCAACATAGAGTTATATTCGAGAATGTTATCCGTTCGCAGCACGAAGGCATAATATGGTGGTCGAAGCTCCATGCTTAACAGCTGCAGCTGTTTATCGATCTGCTTAAGATCTGGTGTCGGCTTAATGAGCTGCTCCATGACAACTTCCTTGGTGCGGCTTCGCCATACCTGCTGAGGGATTTGGAATGATTGATTTAACATCAGCTCAGTGGTCATCCGAACAAGCTCGGCGAATTCGGAGATTTCTTCAGGCTCACCCGTAATTCCAATAGCACCAACGATCTGATCCTGAAAGCTGACAGGCATATTGATCCCGCATAGTGCCCCAACCCATAGATGCTGGTTATTCTCGTTGATAACGATAGTTTGACCGCTCTGGATGGCTTCCAACGCTGCAACATGCAGCTTTCCTACACGCGATGGGTCGCCAGAGGCGATAATATAGCCTTCTGTGTTAATAATATTGATATTACGGTCCAGTCGATTCATTGTTTCTTGGACAATATTGTTAGCAACTTCACTTGTTAACATATAGCAATCACCCTCTGCCTCTATTTTGCACAAAAATCCACCAAAAAATCAACACATTTTTGTTTCTAGGAACTAAACATTTTTCAGTTACCCCATGCTATAATCGTAAAAAGATAACAAAACGGAAGGTGATTTATAGTGAAAATCGTCATTGCGCCAGATTCATTCAAGGGTAGTATCACTGCAATTGAAGCTGCTAAAGCGATGGAGCGAGGGGTAAAGCGCTGCTTCCCACAAGCAGAGAC
The DNA here is from genome assembly GCA_040904605.1 of Paenibacillaceae bacterium. Classification (GTDB taxonomy): domain Bacteria; phylum Bacillota; class Bacilli; order Paenibacillales; family UBA4045; genus UBA4045. The sequence goes on along the minus strand of JBBDTA010000065.1, from coordinate 4,321 downwards.
GATCAAGGTTCCAATCGCGGATGGTGGTGAAGGAACGATGGACAGTCTCGTCATGTCGACGGGGGGGCGGACGATAGAGGTGCGGGTCACAGGTCCACTGGGGGAATATGTTGATGCTGCATATGGTCTGCTGCAACTGCAATCCGGGAATGTTGCCGTCATCGAGATGGCAAAAGCATCGGGTCTCACATTAATTGCAACGGACAAGCGAAGCCCACTTACCGCTACGACTTATGGAACAGGGGAGCTCATCAAGAGAGCGTTAGATGACGGCTGTCGCAGCTTTATTCTGGCGCTTGGAGGAAGTGCGACGAATGATGGCGGAGCGGGTATGCTGCAAGCACTCGGGATGCATCTATTAGACGATGAAGGTAACGAAGTCGCTTGGGGTGGAGAACAGCTGAAGCACATTCAGACTATAGATGATCGTGAATGGGATTCTCGCATTGCAGAATCTCAATTCCTAATTGCTACAGATGTGCAGAATCCGTTGCTTGGACCTGACGGTGCTACCTATATATATGGACCCCAGAAGGGTGTAACACCGGATATGCTGGAGTCGCTTGAGCAGAATATGATAGCTTGGGCTGATCTGATCGAGCAGAAGAATGGTGCTAGGCTCCACGAGCTTGCAGGAGCAGGAGCGGCAGGTGGTTTATGTGGAGCATTCCTGGCATTCTTCCCGACTACAATCAAGCGTGGTATTGATGTGGTCATTCAATATACGGGGATACATGCATACTTAGATGGAGCTGATTTGGTCATTACCGGAGAGGGACAGATCGATGCACAGACGGCGAATGGCAAGACGCCCATGGGCATTGCCCAGGAAGCTCAGAAGTACAACGTCCCGACCATTGCCTTAGCTGGTTCTGTGGGCCAAGGCATCAACAAATTATATGATCATGGAATCAAGGCTGTATTCAGCATTATGAATGGTCCGATGACCTTGCAGCAAGCAATGGATAATGCTGCTCAATTGATTGAGTCAACTACGGAACAGGTCATGCGCTCCGTCTATCTTCGATCGGAAGGTAGGTAGTCTGATGAAAACCCATTTATTATATGGCCGGAATGGACTTACAATCGATGTGCCTGAACACGCTAAGATCGTGAAGCCTCTAGATATTCGGGCTGTGGACAATGAAGAACGAGCCGTCAAGGAGGCGTTGCGCCATCCTATCGGCAGCGCTCCCTTAAAGGACTTGGTCAAGCCAACCGATAAGGTTGTCATTGTGATCAGCGATATCACTCGCCCTACGCCGAATCACAAGCTGGTACCTTGGCTATTGAATGATATGAGCCATGTCCCACTTGAGAATATTACGATTATTAACGGCACAGGTACGCATCGCGACCAGACGAGGGATGAATTCGTCCAGATGCTGGGGGAATGGGTCGTGGATCATGTTAACATCATTAATCATCATTGTCAGAGCCCCGAGGAATTGGTTGAAGTTGGGCATAGCTCTTATGGCTGTGATGTGTATCTGAACAAGACGTATGTGGAGGCGGACTTTCGTATCGTTACTGGTTTTATCGAGCCGCATTTCTTTGCTGGATTCTCGGGAGGCTGCAAAGGAATTATGCCAGGGATCGCCGGTTTAGAGACGATCATGACCTTCCATAACGCAAGGATGATCGGCAGCCCGTTATCCACATGGGGCAATATGATTGACAATCCGTTGCAGGGTATGGCTCAAGAAGTCAACCTTATGTGTAAGCCGGACTTTCTCTTGAACGTAACCTTGAACGGTCAGAAGGAAATCACGGAGGTATTCGCTGGAGATCTATTCGAAGCTCACGCCCAAGGCTGTGAGTACACACGAGAGCACGCGATGGCAGAGTGTGAGCAACGATTCGATGTTGTGATCACATCCAACTCTGGATACCCTTTAGACCAGAATCTATACCAAGCAGTCAAAGGCATGAGTGCCGCACAGAAGATAGTTAAGCAAGGCGGATCGATCCTATGTGTAGTCGAGTGTTCGGATGGGGTGCCTAGTCACGGCAACTTTGCCGCAATCCTGCAGATGGCCGAAACACCAGCACAGCTACTCGCCATGATCGAGGATCCAACCTTCCAGATGTACGACCAATGGCAGGTCCAGAAGCAAGCTGTCATCCAAACCTGGGCCGATGTATATGTGCACTCCACACTCTCTGACGATACAATTAGACAATGTATGCTGGGCCCGGCAACAGATATTGCTGCAACACTGGCCATGCTCCAAGAGAAATACGGCCCCGACATGACCATAGCCGTCCTGCCCCAAGGCCCTTTAACGATTCCTTATGTGGTGGATTAAGCTGAAGGAATAGTCATACTTCAAACAAGCCTCCCATATAATCTAGAGCAGTACTATAACTAGATTATTATGGAGGGTTTTAGTATGGGGTTTCCGCTATTTCATATACGTTCACTTTTGGTTCTCTCATTTATGTTGATATCGATGGTAGTTATCGTCATATTTTCACCGTATACAGCTTATGCAGCGGATCATTCGACTATTGACAATTTTGACCAGGGTGATGTGTTTGCTAGATTGCAGCGTGGTGAATTGGTCATGGCAGAATGGGAATATGAGGTGCCACAAGAGCCTACCGTCTATTTGTCATTCGATGATGGGCCGAGCAAGTGGACGCCGATGGTGCTGGATATTCTCAAGCAAGAGGGGGTCTCCGCAACTTTCTTCGTGCTGGGGACACTTGTGGAGAAGCAAGCAGATACGGTAAGACGTATTGTCGAAGAAGGACATACGTTAGGTAATCATACTTTTGATCATAGCTATAAAAGTCTATATCCTGATTTCAGCGGGTTCTGGGAGCAAATTCAACATACGGAACAAATCATCATGGATCAAACGGGGATACGCCCGACAGTCATACGTGCACCGGGGGGTACACATGGCCATTTCGATGCGTACTACTACTACTATTTAGATCAGGCAGGTTATCGTGTGTATGATTGGAATATCGATAGCGGGGATTCCAAGAAACGTAACGTTCCAGCGGACACAATCGTTAAATCGGTCACTAGCGGAACAATTCCATATGAAGCGCATGTGTTAATGCACGACGGATCAGGTCACGGGGAAACGGTAAAAGCACTTCCTGAGATTATTCGATTTTTCAAGGACAAAGGATACCGATTTAAAGTCTACAACGAGAATGTGAAGCCGGTCAATTTCTCATTAGTTCCCTTGAAGCATCAAAGGAGCAATAATTTTATCGAGCATGGCCAGATGATGGCTACTCTCATGGAGAATGTGATGGATCGTCAACGTGAGGATTCCTTTATGGATCAGGCACATGCTATTGTTGAGGAAGCGTCCATTGCTCGAATGGAAAGTCGACCTAAACCTCGGCTAAATATCCTAACCAGCAGTCAGGATTTCTCATTTGCTTATGATCAATACGAGCTGAGTAATAAACAATTACGTGTGCCGCTCAGGGCATTCGCGGAGGGTCTCGGTGCCGATGTTTCGTGGGATGCTGTAGAGAAGCAAGCGACGGTTACAATGGGAATGAAGCAGGTAGTTTTTTATCCCAATCTTGGAAAGATCACAGTATATCATGCAGGAGAATTGACTGCAACATTGAATCTAACAGATATCCGTGAAGAGAAACAAAAACTGACCGTTCCACTGCGAATAGTGGCTGCATTGCTAGACTACCGGGTAGTCTCCTATAGCGAGACTGGTGGGGGGAGAGAAGTGCAATTGGCCGGATCGAGAAGTCCTGCTTTGTACTTGTCGAATGATTTAGTCGGGGTCATACATCTCGGGGAATTCATCAGGCATACTCCTCGGATCGTGCGGATGAATAAATCACAGGCATTTCCCAGAACTACGATATACTTTACCTTATTGAACAAGCTCTTAGAGTAGAATAAGGTAGTATGTATGATAAAGAGCGTAATGCAATAGCGGCAAGCCATCTGGAGGATTTGAAGTAATTATGGGATGATTCACTCTTTGATTCGAGATATAATGAATTATGAGAATGATCGGAGGGTGGATCTAATGCTTGATAAGAAACAATTGACTGTTCGACTACCGCAATCAACGGTTGATTATTTGTCACAGAAAGCCGAGAACGAGAATAAATCACTGAATGATATTATGACAGATATTACAGACGAATATATGAAGTGGCATGAAGGAGAGAATGTTCTGAATGAAATAGCTCTCTTACGCGAGAAGGTCAGGAGTGAATATGGCATTCATCCCGACTCTACCGAAGATATAAGACAGCTCAGAGATGGTGACAGATGAGAAGAGTGTGCTTAGATGCTAATATATGGATCAAGGTGCTAACA
>JBBDTA010000064.1:35145-37869 GCA_040904605.1 Paenibacillaceae bacterium | reverse complement strand
ATCTATATCGGCTCAAGTCTGCCATTCTGGCAACGGTATTATGGTGATTTACAGCAACACTTCCTTGAACAGCTAGCCGGCATCTCCGTGGAGCAATTCTATCGGGCGATTAACCAAGCTCAGCCATCGTTGATCCGAATTGAAGCAGATGAATTAACCTATAATCTACATATTATGATTCGTTATGAACTAGAGAAGGGCTTAATTGGTGGAGATATTCAAGTAGCTGATCTTCCACGTGTATGGAATGAGAAATATGAGCAATATTTAGGCGTTAAGCCTAAGAATGATGGAGAGGGAGTGCTTCAGGATGTGCATTGGGCTGGAGGAGCATTCGGCTATTTCCCTTCTTACTCACTTGGCAATATGTATGCTGCACAGATGATTCATGCGTTAAGGCAGCAACTGCCTAATCTTGATACATTAGTGAAACAAGGTGAATTAAAGCCGATCAAACAATGGTTAATTGAGAAGGTTCACAGATTCGGTAAGCTGTTAACTCCTGAGGATATTATTCGCAACGTTTCTGACGAGGAACTGAATCCTGCTTATTTAATCAATCATTTGAAATCTAAATATACAAGGTCATAGTTTCTTAAAAAAGATTACATCTTAGAGGGGGAGCCGGATGGGTATTCGTGTAATTAAGACAGCCATTGCTGCAGTTGCGGCTATATATATCGCTGACTGGCTCTCATTAACCTCCCCGTTATCTGCTGGCTTACTTGCAGTGCTGGGGGTTGATGTTACACGGAAGCGTACGATTAGGAACGCCTTTCAGCGATATGCTTCATCGATTCTGGGATTATTATTCGCAGCACTAATCTTTCAGATCTTCGGCTTTCACATATGGGTCGTCGCCTTATTCATTCTGATTAACTACCCCGTATTGGCACGTATTAAGCTAAAGGACGGGATTATTGCGAGCTCAGTTATAATGTTCCATGTATTTGGAGAAGGTCATATATCATTAGATATCCTAATCAATGAGGTATTATTGTTATCGATTGGTTTAGGTGCAGGTGCTTTAATTAACATGATCTATATGCCCGGCAACGAGGAAAAGCTGGAGAAGACACGGGAACGATTAGAAATGTTATTCTCTGAAATCTTCTCTTACTTCGCCAAGCATCTCAGAGAAACGAATACGATCTGGGATGGACACGAGCTGCTTGAAGCGACAGATCAGATAAAAGAAGGACTATTGCTGGCCAATCGTTCATCTGAGAATAGTTTATTCCGATCAGAACATGATTGGTTTGTATATTTTCTGATGAGACAGCAGCAATTAGAATCAATCCATCGAATGGTAGATATTATCGCACACGTATATTCCATACTGCCGCATGGTCATCTGGTTGCTGAGATGTTCGATGAATTAAGTAGAGATGTAAAGGCGAAGTATTATACCGGCAAGGTTTCGGACATGCTCGAGCGAGTAGAGCAAGAATTCAAACAGATGAATCTCCCAATCAGTCGTACTGAATTCGAGGTACGTTCCTCCATTATGCAGCTAGCGATTGAGTTGAAAAACTACTTGTCCATTGCCAAGAGTCAAAAGCAGAAAGCTCCTGAATGAATGATCGATTCGCATGACTTTATATTGAAGCTACACATAAAGTAACGTTATATGGGGTGGCTAATTCATAGGGTTTGGTTGTCTTGTTTGAAATAACGTTATCTGGAGTGGCTAATGGAAGGTTTTCATCGGGTGGAGTTCCAAATAGGCCGATTAACCACCCGAAAGGTGGCTATATGGCTAATAAAGACTTATTATTAGTGGATTAGCTACTCCAGAAGGGGCTAATCCACTGCATTAGGTAAAACAAGCAAGAACCGTTCGGTATCCGAACGGTTCTTGCTAATTAATATTTTGATGAAAAAGTACACTTCGCAGGTTTAGATGCATAGGATGTAGGTAAGAGCGGACATTTTTATTTTCTTAAAGTGCGGTTTGGTGATGCATATACACCGCCCATATTTTTGTCACCCTAGACGAATGTCCTGCATACAATTGAAGTGAATGATGTATGGAGGAGGTATAAGGAATGTCGATCACAGATAAAGAACTGGAATGCAGAGAAATTATGACTAAGGCGGTCTGTGGCAAGGGGCGCAAATTTTCTCAAGTCACTCACATCGTTACTCCACCGCATAATCCATCTAATATTCTGGGAGCTTGGATTATCAATCATCAATTCGAAGCAGTGAAATCCAGTGACGGAATTGAGATTTTAGGTACTTATGATATCAACATCTGGTATTCGTATGATAAGAATACGAAGACAGATGTGGCAAAGGAAACGGTATCCTATGTGGAAGTGGTACCGTTAACTTATCTGGATCCGAATCATCGTAAGAATACGGAAGAAATTTCTGCCGAATCCACTCAGGAGCCCAACTGTGTGGAGGCGAATGTAACAGCAGACGGCAAGGTCCATGTCCGTGTTGAACGTGAATACCAAGTGGAGTTGGTAGCTGAGACCAAGGTCTGTGTTGTCGTATGCCCGGGTGGCTGTGACGATTACGGTAATAAGGATTTCGATTTCAACAGCGGCAGGAATGGGCAGGATGCGGATGATTATGATGATTTGGATCCTGACTTACTCGATGATGAATTAGATTAGGTTATTGTATGTGCTTGAATGATGAATGGAGGGGGCGGAAGCCCTCTTTTTTCCTTTTTATTTGTGGAATAGTGATTATGCTTTCGAAGTAGTTTTT
>JBBDTA010000064.1:8114-35045 GCA_040904605.1 Paenibacillaceae bacterium | reverse complement strand
CGATCGCTAGCGCGACCATCAAAAACTTTAAGGAGGATTGGTTGGAGGATGAGTGTCTATGTGTGGCATGATGGTAGCTCTGCATTATCGCCATTGTTGAGTAAGCTCACCGTACAGCATGGAGCATCCATGGAAAATCTTACTGGGATCAAGGAGATCATTCATTGGTGTGGTGATGATCGGATATTGAATGCTAAGAAGTGCTTGGTTCTCAATCATTCTAGCTACACTAAGCTATTACTCGATGAGAATAAGATTCATACCACACTGCAATTACACTCCATCATCTACACCCCACCACATCGCTCGGCTAGCAACTGGTTAGTTAAACAACATGATCCGCATTATCTCATCCCCGTGTTCCTCATGGAAGCACTCGCAATTTTCCACCTTGATGGTGAGGATTCATTAACGCTGAAGCGGGATTCGGATTCCCATATGCTTTATGAGGTTCGAAACGAACAGAAGACGGCATTGCTTCGCAGACTAGAACGTTATGCTGTTCGCGCTGTCTATGCGATGGGACTGGATTATGCTTGTGTATATGCACAGGTACAACGATCAGGCAAAGCTGTGATTACACGTATAGATATTAATCCTATTCAGAGTGAACAGGTAATTGATTTGTATGCACAGGCGGTAAATGATTATTCGAATGGATGGTTGAGTGAAGAGCTCGAACGCAAACCGGCTATATTCGGAATGGATCCGGAATTTCTGCTCAGGAATACTCAAGGAAGGATCGTGCCTGCTAGTCGATATCTCCCTGCAAAAGGGAGTGTAGGTTACGATTCGGCCACGGTTTTGGGACGCAGGCAACTTCATCCATTAGCAGAGCTCCGCCCAGAGCCTAGTGAGAAACTCGCAGTACTGGTTAATAATTTACGCCGAACGATGTGGAAGGCCGCTGCTCAGATAACGGATCATTCACTACAGTGGATTGCAGGAGGAATGCCTGTACCTGGATTACCGCTTGGCGGACACCTGCATATGAGTGGAATAAGGTTGAATACACGACTCATTCGCGCAATGGATAATTACTTAGCCTTACCACTCATTATGATTGAGGATACATCAACGAGAGGACGTCGCAAGAAGTATGGTCGATTAGGAGATGTAAGACGACCGTCACACGGTGGCTTTGAATATCGGACATTGCCAAGCTGGATCGTCTCTCCTAGGGTTACTAAGGGAGTATTAGCTTTGGCTAGCTTAATAGTCAAGCATTACGAGGAGCTCGTTGATCGTCCGCTGGATCGTTCGGAGATACTCATAGCCTACAGGGAAGGGAATAAGCATGTTCTTGAGCCCATCGTCAGAAGCCTATGGCTACAGCTAGAAGGGACAGCAGGGTATATTGATCAACATAAGTATCTAGAACCCTTGAAGAACTGGATTATGGAGCAACGGATTTGGAATGAACAACTTGATTTTCGAGCGGTGTGGAGGATCCCCCCATTCAATTGAAGAGTTTTACATGAAAAGTAGTGGGAAAACATGCTATAATAAAAGCTGTTATTTATAGAGCTTGTTCTACAAAAACCGGGGGATAAGAATGGTTAAATATACACCAATGATTGAACAGTATTTAACAATTAAAAAAGAAGTTACAGATAGCATTCTCTTCTTCCGATTGGGCGATTTCTACGAAATGTTCTTCGAGGACGCTTTGACGGCCTCTAAGGAATTAGAGATTACGTTAACTGGACGTGAGGGTGGAATCGAAGAACGTATTCCCATGTGCGGAGTACCTCATCACGCTGCAGACAATTATGTAAATCGATTGGTGGACAAAGGCTATAAGGTGGCCATCTGTGAACAGGTGGAGGATCCTGCTGAGGCCAAAGGAGTTGTAAGGCGAGAAGTTGTGCGGATTGTGACGCCAGGTACCCAGATGGACAGTAAATCACTCAACCATGCTGGGAATAATTATATGCTATCTGTATCCGAGCATGCAGGTCGTTATGGCCTAGCAGCTTGTGACCTGACTACAGGGGAGCTCTCGGTCACTTCCTTCGAGCAATCTACTGAATTATTACTGGACGAGCTCTATGTGTATAAACCTGCGGAATTAATTGGAGATGATCGTGTTCTCCAATCGATGATAAAGCTGATTCCGAGCGGCACCAAGCCACTCCGGATTGAAGAATGGACTTCTATCGATCAGACCTTGTTCGAAGCACAATTCGGATCTGAGCAGACGGAGGCGCTGGACTCTGCTGCGAAGCGTGCTGTAGTTCTGATGATCACTTATCTGTATGCAACACAGAAGCGTGCACTTTCACATATTCGAACGATTCGTGTCTATGAACCGCAGCAATATCTCGTGCTCGATCCATTCACACGTCGTAATCTGGAATTAACAGAGACTGTCCGTGATCGTTCTCGTGCAGGTTCACTTCTGTGGCTCCTTGATAAGACTGTGACATCGATCGGCGCTAGACAGCTTAAGCGCTGGATTGAAAAGCCGTTAATGAATAAGCAAGAAATTGAACAACGATTGGAAGCTGTAGAGTTCTTATCCACAGATTTAATGAGTCGAGAAGACATCCGCTCTGGGTTGAAGGAAGTCTATGATCTAGAACGACTTGTAGGTCGAATTTCGTATGGGAATGCCAATGCACGTGATCTGATCGCTCTACAGCTATCATTACAGCAAGTACCAGGCATTATTGCGATATGTCGTAATTCAGCATCATCGACTTTACAATCACTCGTGATGGGAATCGATGAGTGCTCCGATGTTCGAAGCTGGATTGAGACTGCCATTGATGAGAATGCGCCTGTGTCTGTACGTGAAGGTGGAATGATCAAATCTGGATTTGACGATTACTTGGATCAACTTCGTGAAGCTAGTAAGAATGGCAAGCAGTGGATGGCTGAGCTAGAACGAACGGAACGAGAGCATACTGGCATTAAATCATTAAAGATGGGTTTTAACAAAGTTTTTGGATATTATATAGAGGTGACCAAAGCGAACATTGCGCTATTGCCTGAGGGTCGCTACGAGCGCAAGCAAACCTTATCGAATGCAGAGCGTTATGTGACACCAGAATTGAAGGAGAAGGAAGCTTTAATTCTCGAGGCCGAAGACAAGATGGTTGGCTTAGAATACGAGTTATTCATAGAATTAAGGGATCGAATTGCTGGACATATTGCCCGCTTGCAGAAGCTCGCCGATGTTCTCTCGCGGATTGATTCCTTGCAATCCTTGGCTGAGGTCAGCGCTGTAAGACAATATCAGCGTCCTATTCTTACGGATGGCTATGATCTCATCATTGAAGAAGGACGGCACGCTGTTGTGGAAGCTGTCTTGAAGGACGAGAGGTTCGTCTCGAACGGAACGTTGCTGCGAGAAGAGCAGGGCTCGATGCTGTTGATTACTGGGCCGAATATGGCAGGTAAGAGCACCTATATGAGACAAGTGGCAATCATCTGTATTATGGCTCAGATAGGCTGCTTTGTACCTGCTGCATATGCAGAGGTGCCGATCATTGATCGGATCTTCACACGGATTGGTGCAGCGGATGATCTAATTGGTGGACAGAGCACATTCATGGTTGAGATGATGGATATTCGAGTGATGACAGAGAAGGCTACGCAGAAAAGCCTTGTGATCATCGATGAATTGGGTCGAGGTACATCAACGAATGAAGGAATGGCTATCGCACAAGCGGTAATCGAATTTCTGCATGATCAGATAGGATGTAAGACCTTAGTGTCCACCCACTTTCACGAGCTGGCTCATCTGGAGGTAAGCTTGCCTAGTCTGTCAAATGGAAGAATGGCGGTTAAGGAAAGCGGTAACGATGTAAGCTTCTTAAGAAAGCTAGTTGAGGGGGCAGCAGATACCAGCTATGGTATTTACTGTGCACAAATTGCCGGCTTACCACACTCCATTATTCAACGTTCGTATAGCTTGTTGCAAAGTCTGGAGGTCCAGTATGCGGCGGCCGTGGAGACTGCTGCAGCCAAACCGTCCCCTCAGGTTGTTCAACTGAGCTTATTCGACCCTGTCTCATATGATATTCAGCCTATTGTGGATGCAATCAGCAAAGCTGATCTGATGAATATGACCCCCTTACAAGCTATGCAGCTTATTGATGAATTGAAGCAATTGGTGAAGAAATAAGCAATTATTCGAAGATAGGGAGAGTTGTAAATGACGAATCATTACAAACGATTGCCTTGGAAGATACTTATCCGTGTTGCGCTTATTGTCGTTCTTCTTACCGGCTTCTTGTCGCCACCCTTCATTGGAGAGCTTAGGGCGGAGACAGATAAACAGAAGGATGAAATCGTAAACCTGATTATTAATAACCATGTGAGTGGTATTGCGAAGTCGCAATTGAATACAGAGAATATAGATACGATTATAAGCTCGCTTGGGGACCCGTATACCCAATATTTCACACCCGACGAGTGGAAGCAATTTATGAATATGCTAGAAAATAATTATGTAGGTATCGGGATACGCGTAGGCTCAGATGAACGTGGATTCTATGTGAATGAAGTTTTCCCAGACACGCCAGCATTAGGTGCTGGCATGCAGGATGGAGACTACATCATCGCGGTTGAAGGTAAATCAACTCAAGGGATTACAACCGACGAGTTAATAGCCCAAATTACAGGTGTTGAAGGTACAGAGGTGCAAATTACAATCCAAAGAGATACGAGGAAAATCAATCTAAATATGGCTCGCAAGGCGATCCATATTCCAGCACTAACGAGTCGATTATTCGATAATGGTACGGGGTATATTCGGGTATCCAGCTTCTCTAGCGATGCGGATGAATTGTTCGCAGCGGAGTTAAAGGAGATGCAAGCCGGGGGATTAAATTCTCTTGTGTTAGATCTTCGGAATAACCCGGGTGGGCTGCTAGATACAGCAGCGAGCATGGCTGCACAGTTTATTAAGAAGGGGTCATTAATCCATACGGTGGATCGGACTAAGAAGGAAACCGCTTATCCAATTAGTGGAACAGATCCATTGACTGTCCCTGTTACGGTGCTTGTGAATGCATATAGCGCTAGTGCCTCTGAGGTTCTTGCGGGTGCTCTTCAGGATTATAATCTGGCAACAATCATGGGTACTAAGACATTCGGCAAAGGCAGTGTTCAGAGCTTATTCACACTATCCGAAGGTGGTGTTCTGAAGCTGACGATTCAAGAATATCTAACTCCGCTCAAGCACAAGGTCAATCAAGTAGGGATATCCCCTGACTTAATTGTGCAAGGAGATGTCTCACAATTAGTAACGGCACTGCAGCATGCAGGCCCGATCGATATCAAATTATCATTAAAGCCGCATTCACTGTCTGTCAATGGACAGCTGTTCAATGATCGCTTCAAGGTTATTCGTGAGAATGGCGTCACCTATGTGCCTTCACGCGTTCTGGCTGCGATTGTTGATGGGAATATTGCCTGGGAGGCGAGCACACGTAGTGTTCGGATTGAAGGGCAAGCTGACGAGGGAGCATTTCTGAATGGAGAACAAGGCTTTAAGCTAATAGACGGTGTAAGTTATATAGAGCTAGCACATTTTCAAGCTCAGTTCCCTTCATTCGATTGGCAGGATAAAGACGGGCAACTATTGTTGCTTGAATAGCTTATATTTACGAAGCAGTTTTATTGACCACTCTGTTTAGGAGGCAATGAACATGGGAGTAATCCACGTTCTCGATGATCATATCGCAAACCAAATAGCTGCGGGTGAGGTGGTGGAGCGCCCATCCTCCGTCGTAAAGGAATTAGTTGAGAACGCTGTAGATGCCAAGAGCACTCGTATTGATGTGGTGGTAGAGGAAGGCGGACTTCAGCTCATTCGAGTTACGGATAACGGGGCGGGGATGGATGAGGAGGATTGCCGCCTTGCATTTTTCCGTCATGCTACGAGCAAGCTGTCTACGAGCAGGGATCTTTATCAAATTCGCAGCTTAGGGTTCCGTGGTGAAGCACTACCCAGTATTGCGGCTGTTGCTAAGGTAGAATGTCTAACAGCGGTAGATCAAGGTGGACTAGGACGAGTTCTGCGTATTGAGGGTGGTAAGGTATTGAGCTTAGCTGAAGCTCCTGCAAGTAAAGGCACCCAGATCATAGTCCAGGATTTATTCTTCAACACACCTGCACGGCTGAAATATATGAAGACAGTTCAAACCGAATTATCGAATATTTCCGACTATATGTATCGTCTTGCGCTAGCCTATCCGAATATCGCTTTTACATTAAGACACAATGAGAATCTATTACTGCAGACGCAAGGTCGCGGCGATCTACTACAAGTGATCGCCTCCATCTATGGAACAGCTGCAGCTAAGCAGATGATTCCACTTACTGCAGAGAATCCAGATTACCGCTTGAGCGGATTTGCTGGGAAGCCTGAGCTTAATCGATCGAATCGTTATGGAATTACAACGATCATCAATGGTCGATATATACGAAGCTTTGGACTGAGTCAAGCGATTCAGCAAGCCTATCATACATTGCTGCCGATCCATCGTTACCCTCTTGTTATTCTGCACCTGCAGATGGATCCTACTTTAGTCGATGTGAATGTACATCCTGCCAAGCTAGAAGTTAGATTCAGCAAAGAACAAGAGCTATATCAATTTGTCGAGATGTCATTCCGTCATATGCTGCAACATCAAACGCTTATCCCTGCTCCACAGAAGGCCGTGGTCAAGGAGCAGGTCGTTCAAGAGCGGATGCCTTTGTATGAAACAACGAAGGCTGTTGAGCCGACAATAGAGGCAGTAGATAAGCAAGTATTCAGCGAACGAACTCAGAAGGATGCAACGTACGACGGCAACTGGATCAAATCTTCAGCACCATCAGCAGCACCAGCAGCTTCGCGACAAGGTCGAGCAGATAGGCCGCCTGAGCATGCTGTAGATATGATGAGACCTCCTGTTCAAGCATCCGCTCCCACTTACCCGCAGGTATTCCCTGTTGGACAGCTTCATGGTACCTATATTGTTGCTCAGAACGAGGATGGGCTATATCTGATCGATCAGCACGCCGCACATGAGAGAATAAATTATGAGCGATTCTATGAGTTATTCGGTCACCCTGAGGAAGCTAGTCAGGAGTTGATTGTACCGATTACGTTGGAATTCACACCTTCTGATGCGAGCACCTTACTACAAAGATTGCCTGCCTTTGCTCGTGCAGGTGTTCAGTTGGAGCACTTTGGCGGGAATTCTTTCATTGTTCGTGCATATCCCCATTGGCTTCCAGCGGGCGAGGAGCAGCGTATTATCGAGGATATGGCAGAATGGATTCTATCGGAGAAGCAGCATGTGGATATTGGTAAGTTAAGAGAGCAAGCCGCCATTATGTGTTCCTGTAAATCTTCGATAAAGGCCAATGAGCATCTAACCATATTGGAGATGGAATCCTTGCTTCAACGATTAGGACAATGTCGAAATCCCTTCACTTGCCCACATGGAAGACCAATAACAGTAAGCTTCTCTACGTACGAATTAGAAAAAATGTTCAAAAGGGTGATGTAATGCTCGTAACAACAGGAATCAATCCATCACCTCAATCCGAATATCTAGCTAAGCAGGTATCATTGGATTGGCAAGCGCAATGGGTACCACGGGGTAATCGTTCGCTTACGAAATTAAAGGCGCTACACAATCAATCTCAAATTCTCATTGTTGGTAATCATGAGCTACGCTATCTGGATCAGGAGGACCATTACATGTTCTTCCATCCCAGTATGGCAATGGTTCGTATCAAGAGGCTGTTAAAAGGTGAGAAGGACAACATGCTCGAGATTGGACTTGTTCAAGAGGGCGATCAGATTATTGATTGCACAATGGGACTTGCTTCGGATGCGATTATATTCTCTCATGCTGTAGGTGATACTGGAGAAGTAACTGCCCTAGAAAGTGCTTCAATTCCGTATCTTCTTGCCAAAGAAGGCCTTGCCACCTATGAGCCGGGGATACCTGAGCTTCGTAAGGCGATGAGACGAATTCAAGTTTTTCAGGCTGATCACTTAGAATATCTCAGCTCTAGACCAGATCGAAGTGCTGATGTGGTCTACTTCGACCCGATGTTCCGCCATGCAGCAGCAGGTTCTGCTATGGAGCCACTTCGTGAATTAGCGGAGCATACTGCATTAAGGATGGAAGCTATCGCCGAAGCAAGACGTGTCGCCCGAAGGAAGGTCATTATGAAAGAACATATCGGCAGCGGCGAGTTCAGCCGTTTAGGATTCGAGTATAGAAGTGGCTCAACCACGAATCGAACGGCCAAAATTGGATATGGGGTGATCGATTGTGAATGATGATCACAGCGTCGACAAGCAGAAACTGCTTGTCCTACTCGGTCCAACGGCTGTCGGTAAGACGAATATTAGTCAAAATCTTGCTGAAAAATATAACTGCGAGATTATATCGGCGGATTCCATGCAGGTTTATCGTCATATGAATATTGGAACGGCGAAAGCAAGCTCGGCTGAGCTTGCTCATACTCCACATCATCTGATCGACATATGTGAGCCGGATCAATCGTTCTCGGTATCGGATTATCAATTATTAGCTGCACAAGCCATACAGGATATCCATGCTCGCGGAAAACTACCTTTTATCGTTGGTGGAACAGGATTATACATTCAATCGGTGTGCTATGAATATGAGTTCACAGAAGGGGGAGCAGACGAAGCCTTTCGCCTTGAGCAAAGGCAATATGCAGAGCAATATGGTGCAGAGGCGTTGTTAGATAAATTGCGATTAGTTGATCCTGTAACCGCAAACCGATTGCATTCCAATGACCAAAGACGTGTCATTCGTGCTCTCGAGGTTATTCATCTAACCGGAATAACGATGTCAGAACAGTTGAAGCTGCAGAAGCGTTCTTCTCCTTACAGCTTATGCCTGATCGGATTAAACATGGATCGTCAGCAATTATATGCCCGGATCGAGCAACGAATTGATCTTATGCTGCAGCAAGGGTTGGTTGAAGAGGTGCGTCAGCTCATGAATCGAGGCTTCACGGAAAGTATGACTTCTATGCAAGGGCTTGGTTATAAAGAGGTGGTTGCTTATCTTCTAGGCAAGATATCTTATGACGAATCTGTGTATCTACTAAAGAGGGACACTCGTCACTATGCCAAGCGTCAATTGTCTTGGTTTCGTCGAATGAAACATATAAATTGGGTTGATATCAGTGATTCCGAGAAAATTTCCGAGAATTTGAAGATTATACATGATATAATAGCAGGAAAGTTTATGCTTAGTAACGAATATACTTGGATACAATGCGAATCGTAATGGAGGTACATGGTAATGAACAAATCAATCAATATTCAGGACACATTTCTGAACCAGCTACGTAAGGACAGCATTCCGGTTACCGTCTATCTAACCAATGGATTCCAGATTAGAGGACAAATTCGAGCGTTCGACAATTTTACGATTGTCATTGATAGTGAAGGTCGTCAGCAAATGGTTTATAAGCATGCGATCTCTACGTTTATGCCATCACGTAATGTTTCACTTATGCCACAGGATCCTGCTGATCAATAACGTAACTTTTTGCATGATTCAAACGTCTAAGATAGAAAAACGGAAAGCAACCCGAACAGTTGGGTTGTTTTTTTACGAATATGATTATTAAGTTTGGTTCCTATAGAGATGGAGAGATGGATATGGAGAAATCAACAAAAGCAGCAAATCATAATAAAGGCCCGGTTACTAAGAAAAAGAAAAAAAGCAAACGGCTTAAAAAGTGGTTATGGATTGGATTTATTACAATAGCCACAGCTGTATTCTGTGCAATTATCATCTACGGCTTCATTATCATTAATGGCAATAAGCTATTGAATGAGAATATTGATAAACTTGTGCTACCAGAGGCATCTATTATCTATGACAAGAATGGCAAAGAAGCATCTAAATTGTCCGGACCGAATCGCGAATCGGTCACGTATGCTGAATTACCTGATCTGGTTAAGGATGCTTTCATAGCTACGGAGGACAGACGGTTTGAGGAGCATGAGGGAATCGATTATATTGCTATAGCTCGAGCCCTACTTAAGGATGTCCTACAAGGAAGTGCGGCAGAGGGTGGGAGCACCATTACCCAACAGCTGGCGCGTAATCTATTCTTGAATAATGACAAAACGATTTTCCGTAAAGCAACTGAGATGTCGATAGCAACTGCGCTGGAAAGTAATTTCACCAAGGATGAAATTCTCGAGAAGTACTTAAACCGAATCTACTTTGGTGATGGTGCATATGGGATAAAAGCTGCAGCAAAAACATACTTTGGCAAAGACAATCTAGAGGAGCTGGAGCTTTGGGAGATAGCTACATTAGCTGCCATTCCGAAGTCACCGACCTATTATAACCCCATTGATTATCCTGATAGGTCCAAGCAGCGAAGAGATACCGTGCTGCTATTAATGGCTGATCAAGGTAAAATTACGGTTGAACAGAAGATTAATGCGCAAGCGCAACCCGTTAAGGTAAGCACCACACGCGCGAATGATAAGTTTCCTAGCTATGTTGACATGGTGTTGAGAGAAGCTGCGGAAGTAACCGGTATATCTGAGGAGGAATTAAATCGTAACGGGTATTCTATCTACACAGCACTTGATGTGAAGGCCCAAACTGCCTTAGAGCAAGCGTATGAGAACCCAGAGCTATTCCCCGAGGATGGCCCGGAGCAAATCGTTCAGTCAAGCATGGTTATACTCGACAATCAAGATGGGGGTATTGCGGCCATTATAGGTGGACGTGATTATGTACGCAAAGGGTTTAATCGTGCACTAGAAAAGCGTCAACCAGGCTCAGCCTTCAAGCCTATTGCTGTATACGGACCCGCATTAGAGACCGGAGAATGGCACCCAAACTCGATGCTAGAGGATAAGAAACAATCCTTTGGTACGTATAATCCACGAAATCTAAATGGTAAATACAGTGGCACGATATCTATGACCGATGCTGTTCGCCGCTCCATAAATCTACCGACAGTTTGGTTGCTGAATGAGATTGGTGTGAAGAAAGGCTTCGATTTCGCTAAATCATTAGGGATCGAGATGGATAAGGAAGATCGGAATTTAGCAATTGCTCTAGGTGGGCTTACACACGGTGCATCTCCTCTAGAGATGGCAAGAGCCTACAGCGCCTTTGCCGACAATGGAACACTTCACACCACACACACGATCATTAGCATTAAAGATAAGAATAATAAGGAACTCTATTCCTTTAAAGCGGAAGATAAACAGGTTAT
This sequence comes from Paenibacillaceae bacterium, assembly GCA_040904605.1. Lineage (GTDB taxonomy): Bacteria > Bacillota > Bacilli > Paenibacillales > UBA4045 > UBA4045. The sequence continues at coordinate 23,801 of JBBDTA010000064.1, read as the reverse complement.
GAGTGAACAAACCGCTTGGTATTCTACCTTGCTCTTGAAAGGTGTAGTTGATGGCGGTACAGGGGCCAAAGCCAAAATTAAAAAACATCAGGTTGCTGGCAAGACGGGAACTACCCAGTCAGGCATTAAAGGCGTATCTGGAAATCGGGATATCTGGTTTGTCGGATATACAGCTCAATATTCGGCGGCTGTCTGGATGGGGTTTGCGGACACGAATAAGGATCATATTCTCTCCGAATCGAGTGGCAAAACTGCGGCGTTATTCTCGCAAGTGATGACTCAAACATTAGAGGGAAGTAAGTCATCAGCGTTCAAAAAACCGGCTGGTGTAGAGGATATTCCACCAGTGAAGACCTCGATCAATCCAGTGAAGGATGTTACTGCTGTATATGTTGCGGATACCTCAGAGATTCTGATCAATTGGACTTCTATTGGAGAGGATCTTGAATATCGCTTGTTCCGTAAGTCGAGTACAGAGCCGTTTGAATTGCTGTTGACTACGAAGCTTACTGCTGTGCAGGATTTTAATATCAGACAAGGTGATTCATATCACTATTATGTCATTGTATTCGATCCTGAAGTGGACTTGGAGAGTGAAGCATCCAACATCATTGAAGTCCAAATCCCAGCTGAGGATGAGGAAGAAATAGTGGATCCGGGAACAGAATCTGGATCTGATCCAGACACAGTTCCAGAAACTGATCCAGGAACGGATCCAGGAACAGATACAGACACAGACACAGAGCCACAGGTTGATGATGAGGCAACACCAGACATTGAGACAGGTGATGTATTACCGATATTGCCATAAATAGACTAAACGATTGACAATAGGTAAGTAGTCAGTGAACCACTAGGTTGGCGAACTGCTATGATTGAGAGGAACGTGAGTACTCTATTTCTTGCAAAATGCCTTTTTGTGCTTCGAAAGGGAACTGCGATTCGTTATTAAGCTCAAACAGGGGCGATGTACTTCAATTTCAAGGAATAGAGAAACGTCGTTCCGCATAGAAACTGCAATCAGGTAATATTAAGCAATAACGGACTGACGTTCCCTTCATATGCTAGTGAAAACCGCTAATTCTCAGTAGTGGCACTGAATACTTACAATAATAGAACGGAGTAGAGACAACATAGTATGAACAAAAAGTGGATTTATTACTTAGGCCTTACTCTAGTTTCAATTATATGGGGGGCGAATTTCGGCGTATCGCGTGCTGCGATGGAGACGTTCGATCCGGCTTTGTTTTCTTTTCTTAGGTTTGGATTAGCGGTACCATTCTTCTTCTTGCTGTTAAAATTAAAAGAAGGTAACGTAGGCGTTCCGTGGAGGGTCGCTTTACAGCTTGCGGTAATTGGGCTGATCGGAGTAACGAGCTTAGAGATCGCAGTGATGTACTCGATCAAATTTACGACACTTGCGAATGCTTCCCTGCTTAACGTAGCACCTTGGCCGATATTTGCAGCCTTATTTGCTCCATTGTTCGTAAAGGAGGGCTTCTCCAAACATCTAGCGGTGGGAGGCGCGGTAGCTATGGTGGGTGTAACCTTCATTATTCTAGGCGGAGGGGAAGGCTTTGACCTTGCTTCTGAACATATGATCGGTAACCTGCTGGCCTTCGTGGTTAGTATCTTTGGAGCTTTGTTTAACCTTGCTTGCATGCCTTTAATGAAGCATTACTCCGCTCTAAGGGTTAGTACTTGGTATATATTCTTCGGTGCCTTGTTCATGGTTCCGGTTACGATGGGGAGCTGGGAGAAGGTCAATTGGAGTGGATTAGAATTTGGACATTATTCAGCGATTATCTACAATGTACTTGTAAGCACCATATTCGCTTTTCTCGTGTGGAATGCGTGCATGTACAAGATCGGTGCGGCACGAGCCAATTTCTTCCGCTATGTCGTTCCCGCTGCAGCTGTCGTCGCAGGGGTTATATTCTTCGATGAAGGTATTTCCTTGTGGCAGGTTGTCGGTGCAGTGTGTATGGCGGCGGGATTGGTATGGATTAGCACAGAAAGAAAAGAAAAAGGGATTGCCTAACTGGAATAGTGTACATATTTAGCACTGTCAACGCTCCGCAATAAACCGGAGCGTATTTCTATATTCAGAAGGTGATTGCCCCCGCCACTTGCGGAACTTCCTAGAGAAGTATAATGCGTCACTATAGCCAACAGACGAGGCAACCTGATCAATGGTCATTGGGGTGGCGAGCAGCATCTCGGTCGTTGCATCCGTATTCTCTATTAAGGCGATGTGCGACGATCTGATCGATGCCCATGGTAAATGGCTGCCGAAGTACCAATAGATATTCAGTATTTGCTCAGCCGTCAGATATCCTGACGGCTGTTTGCAATCAATATCCTTTGGCTGAGCCGAGAGGTTCATTAAATAGTGCATATTTACAATTAATCGCTATGAAAGTAGGGTGATCTGGCAAAATAGTAACAGTATACAATTAAATGATCTACATTCCATGAAATAATCAATGCGATCAAGAATTAATTGTATTATTGCAATAATTTTTAGATAGATGGAAGGAAACCGTGGAATAGTTGCACTTATGCAATTATTCCAAGTTCATAACATTGGAGATTTGTGTGTGTAGGAATTACTTTGTATTTGTCGAATAATTAACCATAGTAAGTTCTATAACATTCTAAACGTGGTGGGAAATGAGAAAAAGCTTTGCGTGGATTCGTAATGTGCCTTTCCGGAAGCTTCAGCTTCGTGTCATGTTATATTTATTGGTGTTTGGTCTAGTTCCTATTTTATGTACGATCCTATTTTTCTATCATCAATCCACTTCTGCTTCCAGAACAGAGCTAGCGAATTTAGTTAACCGATCTCAGCAATTGGTCGTTACTCAGCTCGAGATGGAGATCAGGCAGCTGGAGAAGAAAGCTATTGCCATTAATAACGATGTAGAAGTGCAGCGTATGCTCCGAGAGACAGCACTTCCTTTTGCAACTACAGATGGTGAGCTTCTATCCTACTTGCACAGGATGATCCCACTATGGGATACAGGAAAGCTACAGAGCTCCGATATGTGTTTCTCCTTCTATATATCCAACACTTCAGTTTGTGGTGATTCAAGTATTGTACAGCTGGAGCACTCACTATTCAGCAGCAAGGATCAGCGAATCGATCAGATAACTACATCTAACGGACAGGTGGGGCTTATTCGATATGTTGCACCCTTGTATGAGTTGAACACGGACAATGTATTAGGTCATCTGGCGATCATTATCGATCTTCATTCGATCCTATCTGATATGAATATCCTTGACTATCCATCTGAGATCATCGTGAATGATTCAAGTGGATTGACGTTATTCGAATATATCGATCCTCTATTCAACAGAAATTCTGAGTATACAGAAAGCGAGAAGACGATTCGTGTGTTAACTGATCAATGGTTGCTAAAGACGAGCGTGTTGAATAAAGAGTACGCTTTATACCAATCTAGACTGGTCATCATTGCAATCGTTTTTTTACCTTTACTTTTAGTGTTATCGCTCATTGGTGCATTTATTTTTTCTCGGATACTGACCAGGCCTTTGCAATATTTGCGCAGTTTGATGAAGCGTGCCGAGCTCGGCGATTTAAAGGCTTATTGGACCTACAAAAGCTCTCAGGATATTGATGAACTAGGTGAAAGCTACAACCAGATGCTAAATAGGCTTGAAGACGTAATTAAGCAAGTGAAGATCGAGGAATCGCTAAAGAAGGAGAAGGAATTCGAAGCTCTACAATATCAGTTGAACCCACATTTTCTATATAATACACTTAACACAATTAAATGGGTTGCCAAAATCCATAAAACGCCGCAAATTTCCGAGGTTGTCAGCGCTCTAGTTCGACTGTTACAGGTTAGTCTGAACAAGAAGGGTGACTTTATTACAGTTCGTGAAGAGGTTGGACTTGTGAAGGATTACATGGACATCCAGACCTTTCGATATGGTGAGACGATCCAGATAGAGACTATTATTGATCCGTTAGCTGCACAGTGTTTAGTTCCCACTATGATCTTTCAACCACTTGTGGAGAATGCAATTATTCACGGTCTCGATCAATCGGGTAAAGAGGATAAACGAATTATTATTCGAGCATGGCTTGAACGGGATCTGTTGTTCTGTCAGGTTGAAGATAATGGTCGAGGCCTAGATCACGAACAATTACTTTTCTTGGATTCTATATCGAATAAACGTGAAGGCATCAAAGAGAGGTTGAGTGGAATTGGTCTGAAGCATATAAGGGAGAAAATAAGGCTATATTACGGACCGGATTATAGTATGCAAATATTTAGTAAGCCTAATCAAGGAACAACGATCCGTTTGTCACTACCGATTCATCAAAGCGAGGGGTAAATATGAATATCATTATAGTTGATGACGAACCCATTATTCGTATTGGACTTCGGACATTGATTGATTGGGAGCTTCATGGCATAACTTTAATTGGTGAAGCTTCAGATGGGGAGGAAGCACTTGAGTTAATTAACCAACATCAGGTAGACATCCTAGTTACGGATATTCGGATGCCTCGAATGGATGGTCTGGAGCTTATTCGTCGAGCGAAACAACAACAAGATGATCTAGGCGTTCTTGTGCTAAGCTGCTTAGACGATTTCAGCTATGTGAAGGAAGCGATGAAGCTTGGAGCCAGAGATTACATTCTGAAACCAACGATGGAGCCAGAGGAATTAATAAAAGTGCTTACCAGCATAGGGGAACAATTAAACAATGAACGTAAGCAGGTGGAGCATCTGCGACAGCTCAACATCCAATTGAAGCAGTCGAAGCCGTACCAGCTAGAAGCGCGAATTCGCAAATATATCGAGCTTGGAATCGTAGACGAGCACTTAGAACACGAGCTGTTCAATGAAGATAAATCGTTATATTCCATGCTCATTTGCTCTAATGATGTGAGTGCATTGTCTCCCTTTATTAATATGGATAATTCCACCTACCTAGTATCGATAGAGACCAATACCAATGAACGGCTTCTGTTGATTGAATATCAGAACGAATTAGCTACTCATGAGTTCCTTCATGAGAGTGCCCGTCTTGCGGAAACCTTCCTTTCTTGGATGACAGACAATGAACCTCATCCAAAGGGGAACGTGATTTATATGGGTCCCATTATGGAGAGAATGGAGCAATTAAGGACAAGATTGGACTTCCATCGCTCTCAGATGCACTATCGGTTCTATGCAGATCCAAGCTTGCAAATTGTTCTTGAATCATCGCACAAGATCGCTACGGATTTCCCCTTTGCCCTTGAGATTCGCAATGATATTCTAAAGTCGGTAATGGGTAATAATCGAGAAGGGGTTATGCACCATACGAAACGATTGGCCAGTGCAATTCAGAGCACTCAACCGGATTTAGTTCGATTACAAGCGTTCATCTTCGAAACAATTGGTTTGATCATAGGTTATGCACGCGATAAGAATTATGCTGGAATCGAGCGGTACGAGCAGCAATACTTATCGATGGAAATCATCAAATCAAACTTTCATATTAATGATTTGATGGAGTGGCTTCAGGAAGCTGTATTCGAATATTGGAATTGCTCGACGATAGATTCAGGCTTGACTGAATCGAATCACCCCTTCATTCGTAAAGCGAAGGAGTACATGAGGCTCAACTATCAGAAATCGATAGGAACGACAGACATCGCCGATCATGTCCGTCTAAGCAGAAGCTATCTAAGTGATTTATACAGCCGCGAAGTCGGGGAATCCTTAATAGAGACACTAACACGGATTCGTATTGAAGAGGCTTGCAAACGTCTCAGATCTGCAGATCAGAAAATCTATGAGATTGCTGAAGAGGTAGGGTTTACCGATAGTAAAACATTCGCGCGAACATTTAGGCGGATCGTAGGCTGCTCACCGAAGGAGTATGAAGGTTCGAACAAATAGACACCTTTTCTATAGAAACTAATGAACAGTAGTATCGATTTAATACATAATAACCTGTTATTTGAGATGTTGTCCAAAGCGCATACGTGACGGAAAAGAGATTGAGGACAGAACCAAGTCGACTCTGGAGAGAGGAATATACCCATGCAGGCCCATTACTCTTCAAAGATAAACTTAAACAGAAAAGCCCTAATCAGGGCTTTTTCTTAATTCCTCAGCAATTTGCTTCTATGTTTGCTATCTTACGTTGTTCCAACTGCATCGACCGACATACACTTACTTATCAGCTTGATCACGTTCAATTTCCACTAGCTTGACCATATCGGAAGGCTTGATATTCAACGCTTTCGACAATGCAAACAAAGTTGCAATAGTCGGTTGATGAATCCCTCTTTCCAACATTGAGATATAAGTTCGGTCAAGATCACTCCTAAAGGCTAGTTCTTCTTGGCTTATGCTGTTTTTTACTCTCAAAAATTTTAGAACTTTTGCGAATGATAACTCATTTTTCAACAGATATCCCCCTTTGGAATCATAATCGTGATTTAGCACGGGGAAAAATACTACGTAGTATACTCTACAAAATGGTTTATTTTATTCGAAATTTGTAGTAAGATTGAATTACACTGAGATTTTACATCATATATAGACACAAAATGAATTTTCATTCGAGAAGTGTCGAATTTACATTTTTATAGAGAATAGGCAATACGAACAAAATATCGCTCAATCGAAATGGCAAACCTGTTGAAAAATAGGGACGCAAAACTATGGACCTAAGGAAGATGATTCTATGGTTGCCGAGTTACCGAAGTGAAGGTGGTCCTCTAAAACATCTCTCATTTTGGGATGTTTTTTTGCATATGGCGAGAATTTAATATGAATTGTAGTCGACAGCGAGGTGTTACCCATATCAGATCATGTAAGTGAACAAGAAATATTAGGATTATTGAAGAAACTCGACCGAGATTCTCGCTCACAGAAACGGGATGGAATAGGAGTATCTTCAACTATTGGTATTAACATAGATGATGAGGTTATAGATGGATACATTCAGGTTGAGCATGGGAAAATCATCGTAGTCAATCCGTCCAATGGAGGGAAAGTCCCGACCATTAATGCAAAACCTCCTGTTAAGCTTTTTGTGGATGGAAACGAAATCAGCAAAGAGACTAAGATTTCATCCGAAAGTGAATTTGAGTGGAGAATAGAAGAGAAACCCCTATTTGAGATATCGGTATCAGAAGACAAGTTATTCGCATATTTAACAATTAATCGGATACAGAGACATGCGTGGTCGTTAACTGATAAGGCTTCCGCATTGGATATAACACTTACTGCGAAGGAAGATTCAACAATCATTTTGGAGACCATCGACCTGCAAACTATTCTTTCGGTAATTGAAGATATGAACATTAAGATAAACCTTGATGTAGCATCTGTACAAACGGAAATCCTTCAGCCTTCTTATCGACCTGTAAAGATCGCCAGAGGTAAAGCTCCAATTCATGGTCAAGATGCCCAACTGGATATATTCTTCTCGGAAAATATCGAGAACATCTTCACGGAAGTAAGGGGATTAATTGACTATAAAAACCATATGAACATTCCCTCCGTAAAGAGTGGAGATATCATTGCTAAGAAAACACCGCCTGTTGAAGGACAAGCAGGGTATGATGTGTTTGGCAACGTATTGCTTCCCGTTCCCGTCAAGGACATTCGTATAGCAGGGAAAAATAACGTTGAAATTACGCCCGATTCCATTGTCATTTCTCGAAAGGAAGGAAGACCTCGAGTCACAGGTAATCAAGTAAAATATTTTGATATTAACGATTCTTATATAGTTCCAGGGAATGTAGATTTATATACAGGTAATATCGTTTTTGCTGGAGATGTTATCGTGCATGGGGATGTTATGGATAAAATGATTATTGAATCACTCGGGAATATTTATATTTCAGGTAGTGTTTTCAATTCAACATTAACCGCTACTGGTAGTATTGCAGTAAAGGGAAATGTCATCGGAAGTAATCTTTATTCGGGGTATTTCGGGATGCTCTATAACAGGCTCTATAACAGTTCTAAACAGTTGACGGACATACTTGAAAAAATGATGCAAAGCACAAATCAGTTGCTGAATGAATTAAGCAAGAAAAACACGCAGGTACGTTACGGCCAAGTTTTAGTGTTGCTTACAGAAAGTAAATACCAGCAAGTTGGGGATGTTGCGAAGGAATTGTTGGGTGTAATTTCAAGTATAAACAATAAAGATGCTTTGATGCAACTCAAATACTATGTAGAGTTATTTCTACAGCCAGCAAAAATGGTTGAGATTATGACAGCTCCGAGAATGGAAGATTTCTTGCGAATCTTGAAGGAATCTTTCATGAGAGTCGCATTAAGCCAAGAAACGAATGTTGAGATTAACATTAATCAAGGACAAAAGTCTTTATTTAAATCGAATGGGGATATCCTTATCCGAAAAGAAGGCGTTATCCAATGTGATCTCTACTCAGCAAGGAACATTATATTCTTTTTGGACAACTCTGTTTGCCGAGGTTCCAAGCTTGAAGCAGGAGATACCATATCTGCCATGTACGTTGGCGGGATTACTGGCGTAGGGACGAGCCTTAAAGCAGCAAAGAAAGTTATGGTGAAGAAAATGTTTGAAGGTAGAGTCATTGTTGATCGGTATAGTACGGATATCTTTGAACCGGTTGAAGAAATGACGTTTGACCGCCATAGTTTTAAACAATTGGAATAAGAAAGTGGGGGATTCTTATCGATAATATGTGGTTTATAGGGAGAAGGTTAAATAGTAATATTTATTCGAGGCAAGGTATCTTGCTTTTACCTAAGAATAGTATTTTGAACAGTCACCATCTTGTTCTCCTGCAACAACACGGAATCGAGTTATGGCAAGAAGATACACTACTGGTTACTGAATTAATTATGGAAGAGGCGGTTTCAGAGCTTCAAACCATATATGAGAAGATACATCATAACACAAAGCGCATTTCAAGTAGGATAATTCAGCGCAAGTTAATGCCGAAAATTCGGGAATTGGGTTTCATCAACATATCGAGTGTAATATTGCAATTAAGCAAGAAGGATAATTATACGTATAGACATAGTATTGGTGTTTCGGTTATCTCCTTCTTAATCGGTAAGTGGTTGGGACTAAAGGATGAAGAATTAACCGACCTTGCCATTGCGGGCTTGATGCATGATCTGGGTAAGATTAAGATCCCTGACTCGATCTTAAATAAAGCAGACAGACTTAGCGCCGATGAGTATGCTGAAATGAAACTCCATACTCACTTGGGGTATGAGATGATTCGCAATATTCCAGATATGACGGAACAGCAAGCCTTGGTCGCGCTTCAGCATCATGAAAGAGAAAATGGCAGCGGTTATCCATTTGGGGTTTCCGGTGATAAGATCACACACTACAGTAAGATTATAGCGGTTGCGGATGTGTTCCATACGATGATTTCAGAACGAGTGTATAAGAAACCCGTTCCAGTGTATAAAGTGCTTCAGGAAATCTATCATCATGCATTCGGATTATTTGATCCGATGATCGTTCAATGTTTTATTACCAACGTGATGAGCAGAATGATCGGGGATTCAGTTCTCTTGTCAGATGGGCAAGTGGCTCGTATTGTTATGCTCCATTCAGACGACCTCATTAATCCATTGGTTCAAACTAAGGGACAGTTTTATGATTTACGACAGTCTGATAATAAAATCGTGGACTTTACCATTAACACCTTACCATTAACCAAATAATAAAGATTTCATTGCTGAAAGAAGTCAAGGACATTTGCGAGATGTAGGTAATCGTTATAAGATAGCAAACAGCACCTTCTTCGATTGGTTCGAGGGTAAGAATTAAATAAAATAATAAAAACGCTAATATACGAACCAGGGGAATCCCTTGGTTTTTTGTTTGTCTGAAGTTTTAATAGGTTTTTAGGAGTGTTTAGTAAATTATAAACGTGTGCTGTAGTTGATTGTAGTAGCAATCGAACAAATTGCCTCTTTTTCTAACAGAAGGCGTCTATTTTTATATTAAAAAAACGGTTACAGTTAGAATTAACTACCCTTAGGATGTGATGGAATGGATCATAACGAACCGATTATTCGAACCGTTGGTGTTAAACGTATATTTGGTAGAGGCTCTGCTGCTGTTCATGCACTGAAAGGGGCGAATCTATCCGTACCTGCGGGTCGATTAGTCGCTCTGAAAGGAAGGTCAGGATCTGGCAAGACAACCCTGATCAATATGCTAGGCGCGCTAGATAGGCCGACAGAAGGTGTCGTATACTTCATGGGTCAAGAGATCAGTAATTTATCCGAGCATCAGAGGAATGAAGTACGACGGGTAAACATGGGGCTTATTTTCCAATCATTCGCTCTTGTACCCCTTATGTCAGCATACGAGAATGTGGAATTCGGTTTACGAATTGCAGGAGTTGATCCGAATATATATAAGGAACGAACGGAGGAAGCACTCGATTTTGTTGGACTGAAGCCGCGCATGAAGCATCGTCCTTATGAATTATCTGGGGGAGAGCAGCAGCGTGTTGCCATCGCGCGAGCTATTGCTCATCGGCCGAAATTAATATTAGCGGATGAGCCTACAGCAGAACTGGATAGTAGAATGGGCTTGCAAATTATGAAGCTGTTTAAGGACTTAGTTCATCATGAAAGAATAACGATTATTATGACAACTCATGATCCTGCGATCATGGAAATTGTGGATCAAGTATATGCATTGGAGGATGGGGAAATTGTTGATCAAGAGTAATAGATATTGGGTTAACGCGCTGATGGTTGGTTTATCTCTAGTCGTGCTCTCAGGTTGTTCTTTATTGCCTATGCAGGAGGAGCCTCTAGCTCCACCCCTCGTGAAGCCAGTGAAACAGAATTATACGACCGTAGAAGCGAAGAAAGGAACAATCATAAGCTCTGTAAAAGGACTTGGTACCTTCGAGCCCGTGAATGTGGTCTATCACCAATTCAAGGAAGATGGAGGTAAGCTAAAAGAGGTTCTAGTTAAATCAGGGGATATTGTCAAGAAAGGTGATCCTCTCATTCAGTTAGAAGTAGATGGATTAGACATTGAAATTAAATATAAATTATTAGATTTGGAAAAAGCCAAAGTAGGATTGGAGACTGCAAAGCTAGATCGGAATGAAGCACAGATGAAGCTGAAGCTATTAGAGTTAGATATTGCACAGCTACAATATGAACGAACCCTTAATAAGCTACAAAGCCGCCAGCTTAAAGCTGGGATGGATGGTCAAGTGATCTTCGTTGCTGATGTGGAGCCGCCTAATTACGTAGAACCCTATCTGGTTCTAGTTAGTGTTGCTGACATTACTCAATTACGTGTAGCTTATGAAAGTGGCGCAATGGATTTACAGTTATCTAGTGTTATGGTTGGTATGGAGGCTGAAGTCACTTGGGAGGAAGAGAAGATCCATGCAGTCGTCACTCAAACACCTTCCACTGCCCCTATTACCCAGGATCAACAGCTAAGAGAGAGGAATGCCAAATTACTCTACTTGGAGCTTGATAAAGTTCCTGACAAGGTTGAAATTGGAAATTTTGCCGATATTATGATTGTGACGAAGAAGAAGGATAATGTTCTGATTCTCCCTGCTCGAGCGCTTCGATCGTTTCTGGGTCGGAATTATGTACAGATTCTTGACGGTGAGCGGATCAGTGAGCTTGATGTCGAGGTTGGAATTAAAACTGTAACTGAAGTTGAGATCATGAATGGACTCGAAGAAGGTCAGCAAATCATCTTACCGTAAAACAGGGGGTTCTTAAGTGGCTTTACTCGTTATGATATTCCGCAAGATGGTCAAGAATAAGTGGCTGGAATTGAGCCTTCTGATGGGACTGGTGCTCATTGTAGCAATGGTGAGTAGTATGCCGATTTATACGGATGCGATTCTCCAACGAATGCTTATTAAAGACCTAGAACAGAAACAGACCACATCCAATATATATTCTGGGGGCTATACAGCTTCTGTAACCTTCTCTGATGTAATGAGGGGAGTTGTAACTCCTACTGAAAGATTGGCCAGATTAGATAAAGCTATGAATCAAGCTAAAGATACTGGATTCCAGCTTCCCATACATGAGTTTGTAATCGAACGTTACACACCTATGTTTAAACTCATTCCTACAGATGCTACGAAAATTAATCCGGATGTTAAACGATTTGCTAATATTGTTGGCTTGTCGGGCATGGAGGATAATGTCCGGCTTGTGGATGGACGATTTCCTGCCAAGGAACAGCCTGTAGATGGTGTTTATGAAGCTCTTATCGTGGCTAATGCCCAGATCAAGCTGACGATGGTCCTTAATAACGAGCTAGAATTTGAAGATGCTAAGCTGCTTAAACAGAATATTCGAATCAAGGCTGTAGGTGTTATAGACAAAAAAGATTATGATTCGTTATATTGGTCGAATAAGAATATGAATTTTTATCAGCAATCGTTTATCATTCCCTTTGATATCTTTGAACGGGACATTACGCAAGGTGTAATGGCACCCATTCGATCATCAAGCTGGTATTTTGCCTTGGATTATTCCAAGATGAAGGTTGATCATATTGCAGACTACATTGAAACGAATAATTTTATCAAAAAGAATTTGAGTGCTAATGCTTCAACGAATATATCAAAGGCTGAAGCATTACCTATATTAAGAGGATATGATGAACGTGAGCAGAAGCTTAGGCTGCTATTATGGTCGATGAATGTTCCCGTGCTGATCATGCTAGCCTTCTACTTATATATGGTAGCTAATCTTATTACGGAGAGACAGAAAACGGAGATAGCTGTATTAAGAAGTCGTGGCGCAAGCCGATTACAGATTATGACCTCTTTCTTCATAGAGGGGATTATTCTATCGATTATAGCGCTTGCTATTGGCCCGTACCTAGGATTAATACTTACAAGGGCGTTAGGAGCATCGAATGGCTTCCTTGAGTTTGTTCAACGATCAGCGATGGAGGTAACCTTGATCAAGGATGCTTACATGTATGGTTTATATTCGTTAGGTATAGGTTTATTGATGATCATGGTCCCCACTTTCATTGCGACTAAAGCAACGATTGTTGGTCATAAACAGCAATTAGCACGCAAGTTGAGGTTATCATTTCTACACCGATATTACTTAGACATAATTCTCATTACTATCTCGCTTTATGGATTGAAGTCATTCGACCGTCGGATTAAGGATTTGACAGCAGCGGGTTTAGATTCTACTCAATTCAGTATTGATCCACTGCTATTCCTAGTACCGGCCTTATTCATTCTTGGCTGTGGCTTGTTGTCGCTGCGTATATATCCATATCTGATTAGATTTATTTATTGGGTTGGCAGGAAATGGTGGTCTCCATCCTTGTACTCCACGCTTATTCAGGTCGGTAGATCGAGTACGCAATATCAGTTTCTGATGGTATTCTTAGTGATGACTTTAGCGACAGGCTTCTTCAGCGCTAGCGCAGCGAGAACGATGAATCAGAACAATCATGATAAGATTCTCTATCAGAATGGTGCGGATATTGTTCTGAAGACGTTCTGGCAGAATGATGCACCGCCACCATCACCTCCCGGAGGTCCACCTGCACCAACGGTGCTCTCGCCAAAACGTGTGCAGTATACAGAGCCACTAATCGATTATGCGTTGAATAAGCTTCCTGGCGTAGAGCATTATGCTAAGGTATTCATTAAGGATGAAGCTTATTTCTCGACAGCTAATGCTATCGTTGATACCAAATTATATGGAATTGATACAGATGAATTCGGAATGACGGCATGGTTTAAGGATGGCATTCTTGAGCATCACCTTAATGATTACCTGAATCTGATTGCATCGGATGCTTCTTCCGTGCTCATCTCACGCTCCATCGCGGATGAGCAGGGTTTGAAGCCAGGTGATCCCATTTCAATTGGTTGGAATATGGTAGAGCCTAGAAATTTTATAGTTTATGGTATTATTGATTATTTCCCGACCTTTCAGCCTAATCCAACTAAACCAGCAGATCCTTTGCCACATATGATTGTGGGGCATCTGTCGACAATTAAGACACTGCTTGCCGTTGAACCCTATGAATATTGGTTTAAATTAAAGCCCGATGCGAGCAGGGTGGACTTCGTTAAAGCGATTGAGGAACAGAAAATATATGTAACCGAATATCGAGACACGATACAACAAATTAATGATATGAAGAGCGATCCCTTTCAATTAGCTGTTAATGGGGTTATGACGTTAGGTTTTATTATCTCGATCATTATTAGCTTTTGTGGCTTTCTACTGTATTGGATTCTTACGCTCCAAGGTCGAATTCTACAGATCGGTATATTCAGAGCGATGGGGATTTCTTTCAGACAGCTCATCTACATGCTTGTAGCAGAGCAGCTGCTAACCTCAGGTGCAGCCCTTCTGATAGGTGCCTTAGATGGGAATCTAACAAGTCGACTATTCGTTCCTTTCTTCCAATTATCGTTTGATCCGACGACACAGGTGCCTCCTTTTCAAGTCATATTCGATACGAAGGATACGACGAGCTTATTCATCATTGTCACGGTTATGATTGCAACCGGATTAGCGATTCTTGCGTATTTATTGTCACGTATTAAAATTCATCAGGCCGTGAAACTAGGGGAGGATTGAGCGATGATCCATTGTGATAATCTCGTCAAGATCTACAAGCTTGCTGATCTTGAGGTTGTAGCGTTACAAGGGCTCGATCTTCACATCGAACCTGGTGAGTTGTTAGCGATTATAGGCAATAGTGGGAGTGGTAAGTCCACCTTACTTAATATGCTAGGTGGACTAGATCGACCATCAGCTGGTAATCTATTGGTAGATGGTAAAGATATGCTGAAATTCACGGAAAGAGATTTGGTCAAGTATAAGCGTGAATCGGTTGGTTTCGTGTGGCAGAACAATGCCAGAAATCTCATTCCTTATCTTACGGCGTTGGAGAATGTCGAGCTACCTATTCTTCTACAGGGACGTAGGAAACGTGAACGTGCGTTGGAGCTATTAGAAGCTGTAGGCTTAAGCCATAGAACCCGCAACCGTCTGAGTGAGTTATCGGGCGGCGAACAACAGCGTGTGGCTATTGCGATTGCCCTAGCTAATCGACCGAAGCTGCTATTAGCAGATGAACCAACGGGTTCAGTCGATTCAGCCATGGCGGAGCAAATTCTTGACCTGTTTCGTGATTTAAATCGCAGTATGAGACTAACTGTCGTCATTGTTACGCATGATCCGGAGGTAGCACGCAAGGTAGATCGTGTTGTAGCAATCCGAGATGGAAAAACCTCCTCTGAGTTTATTCGACGTAAGTCCTATGCGGATGAGTTAGCTGAACTCGAGCAGGGGATTACATTCGATGAGGAAGAAACCCATATCGAATACGCTGTGTTGGATAAAGCAGGTCGTCTGCAAATTCCGAGCAGTTATTTAGAGTCGATTGGTTTGAAGAACAAGAATAAAATTCAGGTATCATTAGAAGATGGGAAAATTATTCTAGTAGCACCGGAGGAGTCAATGTAGTGTTTAAGAGGTCTTTAAAACTACTTACAATAATAGTCATAATAGGACTCATATGGACAGCGTATATCCAATGGAAAATTCATTCTATCGAGGTGATGCCACTCCGCTCAGAACCAGCGGATGTGTGTATTGTATTAGGAGCCGCACTCTGGAATGATAAGCCTAGTCC
>JBBDTA010000064.1:0-8014 GCA_040904605.1 Paenibacillaceae bacterium | reverse complement strand
CAGCGGATGTGTGTATTGTATTAGGAGCCGCACTCTGGAATGATAAGCCTAGTCCAGCTTTGAGGGAACGTTTGGATGTAGCTATTGAGTTATATGAGGAAGGTCACTGTCAGTACATCATTGCAACAGGTGGTCTTGACAGTAATGGTGCTACCGTCTCAGAATCAGAAGGTATGATTCGTGATATGGAAGACAAGGGTGTCCCTCTAACGGATACGCGATCTGAGCCTGAGGCGAGAAGCACCTATGAGAACTTATTATTCAGTCGCGCAATCATGGAGCAGGAGGGGTGGAACTCTACTATCATCGTTACCCATTCTTATCATGGTGCGCGTGCACTTGATATTGCGGAGTTCCTCGAATATGAGCAGCCTCAAATGTCAGTGATGGATTCACAGGTCATGTTCATGCCGTATCACAAAGCGAGGGAAACATTAGCGTATACCAAGTGGATCCTCGACAAATGGTTGTTACTAGAATGAGGTAAAACCAGAATGAAGCATAAATTGTTGGAAGCCTTGCGTACCGTGTTCATCGCGCTTATAGACACCTGCATCAATGAGAACCTCCATAAATTTATGGCCAACCTCTTGTTGCAGGATAAGCTCGGCACGTTCAATATCAAGGCTAGTCCCATAGTGACTCACTAATTCATCGATCCATAAGCTATGCCTGTGCAGAGGATGTAATGGATCATCAGCTATTCTCCCCGAATACACAGAAGCCCCGATCAGTATTTGCCCAATTTCGTACAACTCCTGCTTTAATCTACCTGGTAACACTGCTAAACCCATTACCTCGATTAATCCGATATTCTCATGCTTGATATGATGCAGACGTGGCTGTGGATGGAATATTCCATCAGGTCGCTGATCATCTGTACGATTATTACGAAGTACAATATCAATTTCATATTCACCCTGTTGATTATAGCGTGCGATAGGGGTAACGGTATTGTGGGATATTCGCATGTTACCTTCGTTCGTATGAGACTGGATTTCATTATCCATATCGCTATATTCCATCCAAGTTTCGAGAATATGATCAGCTGCAGCAAGTAATTGCTGTTGATTGCTGCTGCGCAGCCGGATAACGGATAATGGCCACTTAATGATACTCGCATAAACACCTAAGAAGGATGAATGGCTGAATACATGCTCCTCTCGAGCACATTCCATCGCGAATGTGTGCCGTCCAGCTTGAAAGTGATCATGATTTAATATAGATCCTCCAACAATAGGTAGGTCCGCATTAGAGCCAATAAAGTAATGAGGGAATTGCTCAACAAAAGCAATGAGTCTACGAAAAGTCGAAGGTCCGATCTTCATCGGCACATGATCCTTGTTGATGACAATACTGTGCTCATTATAGTAAACATATGGAGAGTACTGAAAAAACCAAGGCCGATCATCCAATGTTAGTGGAATAACCCGGTGATTCTGCCTTGCAGGATGATTGACCCTGCCTGCATAGCCAACATTCTCCTCACATAACAGACACTTCGGATATTCACTAGTGGGAGCATTCTTCAACAAAGCTATTTCCTGTGGACTTTTCTCTGGTCGCGATAAATTCACTGTAATTTCGAGTTGACCATAGTCGGTATCTGTTCGCCAATACTGGTTTTTCTGAATCCGATCCACTCTAATATAGTTCGAAGCAACCGACTGTTGATAGAAAAAGTTTGTTGCCGATTCGATCGACTCTATCTCAGCAAGTCGCCAGAATTTTCTGGATGTTTCTGAGGCTCTAGGCATGAGCATACCCATAATACGAGCATCCAAGAGATCGCGATAGGTTGTATTGTTATGCGCGAGCAGTCCACATTCAGCGGCGTAATCTAATATATTCTCAAGAACCGGCATAACCGAATTAGGTAGTGGCTCCATGACGGGAACGATAGCAGAGGGCTGAGTTATCTGGAATAAATCGAATAGAGCATTGCGAGTAGGGATCACATCCAACTCTTCAATAAGTCCGTTGTCTAGGGCGAAGGCGAGTAGCATCTCGATATCATATTGGATGTTGATCGTAATCACTCCTCATAACCATTCGGATGATTTTTATGCCAGCCCCAAGCGTCTTGAATAATAGCTTCCACATTGTCCTTGCGAGGGTTCCAGCCTAGATCTTTCTTAATCTTATCGGAAGAGGCGATTAGAACTGCAGGATCTCCCGCACGGCGATCAACTGACCTAGACGGAATCGGGTGGTTCGTGACCTTACGTGCAATTTCGATCATTTCTGAGACCGAGAACCCGCTTCCGCTTCCAAGGTTATATACATCACTTTCTCCTCCAGTACGTAATTTGTTCATGGCGAGTATATGTGCGTCAGCAAGATCGGTCACATGAAGATAATCACGGATGCATGTTCCATCCTTGGTTGGGTAATCCTCACCATAGATCGAGATATATTCGCGTTGGCCAAGAGGCACCTGCAGAATAAGAGGGATGAGATGAGTTTCAGGATCGTGATCCTCTCCAATTGCGCCGCTCTCATGGGCACCCGCTGCATTGAAGTAACGTAGGGCAACATACTTGATACCGTGGGCAACATCGAACCAATGCATCATTCCTTCCATAGCTAGCTTCGTTTCACCATACGTATTCGTTGGTAATGTTCGATCGGATTCTAAGATAGGAACCTGCTCAGGTTCTCCGTAAGTAGCTGCTGTTGATGAGAAAACTATTTTTTTGACACCATATCGATTCATCTGCTCAAGTAGACATAAGGTGCCATATACATTGTTGTGATAGTACTCATAAGGCTCCTTCATACTTACACCAACGAGTGAGTTAGCAGCAAAGTGAATAACACCTTCGATCTTATTCTCGGTGAACACCTGATCCATCATCACGCGATCACGGATGTCCCCTACATAAAGCTTGCCACCAAGTATCGCATTCCGATGACCTTGCTGAAGATTATCGACAATAACTACATCTTCATGATTAGCTAATAATTGTGCAACACAATGGGAGCCGATATATCCTGCGCCTCCAGTAACAAGAATGGTCATAACGAATGAACCTCCTTAACACCATCACCGATATCGCACACATAGAATTCCGGGATCAGTCCTGTTTCTTTCGTATATTGCTCGCCAACATGTTTAATAAAATGCTCAATATGATCTTCATGAACAAGTGATACGGTACAGCCGCCAAAGCCAGCCCCTGTCATACGAGAGCCAAGAACACCTGGAGCTTGAAGTGCAGCATCTACCATACTGTCTAACTCTTTTCCCGTCACCTCATACAAATGCTGTAACGAACGATGTGAAGCAATCATCAATTGACCGAATGCCGGAAGATCATCATTGTCTAAAACCTTGATGGATTGAAGCACACGATCGATCTCTTCAATTACATGTCTTGCCCGTCTGCGAATAATTTCATCAGGAATCAGATTCTCATGCGCATTGTATTGCTCAAGCGAGATTTGCCCTAATAAGGTGATTTCGGGGAATTGATCTCGCAGGTATTGAACCGCTTGCTCACATTGAGACCGTCGAGTATTATATTCGGATTCCACCAAACCACGACGTTTGTTCGTGTTGCCGATCACAATTTTGTATGCGCCGCTGTTGAATGGCACATGCTTGAATTCTAGGGTATCACACATGAGGAGGATCGCATGATCCTTCTTCCCATTAGCTACAGCGAATTGATCCATAATGCCACAGTTAACGCCAACAAATTTATTCTCTGCCTCTTGGGCGAGGAGGGCGAGCTTGATGGTATCAATTGGATGACCTTCCATGCTGAGTAATCCAAAGCCCGTAACCACTTCAATGGATGCAGATGAGGACAATCCTGAGCCATTGGGAATCTTACCGCTGAATAGAATGTCATACCCGCCAATGGGATAGCCATGTTGTTCTAGGTAATAGACAACACCTTTCGGATAGTTCATCCAGTCATCCTCTTGTGTAAAGTGAATCTCGTCCAGATCAACGATTCTGGATAGTCCAAAATTCGTTGAGGCTAATCCCAGCTTGTGATCACCCCTCTTGCGAATAAGCATGGTCGTTCCGAATGTCAACGCAACAGGGAATACATACCCTCCGTTATAATCGGTATGCTCACCGATCAGGTTCACTCGTCCTGGCGCATGGAATACACGAATAGCATCTTCCACTCCACCAAAGGATTGAATAAATTGGCGCTTTAGATTGATGATTTCATTCATGAAATAAACACTCCTAAAAGTTTTTAATGAGCAGTATTAATGATATTAGTATACGCTTAATAGATTCATTGTTCTATGGATGTATGCTATATACACATGGATAAATGTCATATTTGTTTTTATATTATGAAGGCTTTCTGGTATAGTTATGGGAAGGATGGTTGAGAATGAATCGAGGTGGAGTAAGAAGGTATGCTGATCGATGAAACCTATGATATTGTTACGAATCCACACCAAGAGGATGCTGACCTACATATTCTATTCGCAGGTCAAAGTCAGACTCGTTCAGGTCATCAGGTCGGACCGAAGGTGTTCGATTATTACTTAATTCATCATATCCTATCGGGTCAAGGTACGTTTACTACTGGAGATCACACCTACGAGCTAGGCAAGGGTGATAGCTTTATCATTGAACCTGGTCATCTCATAGGGTATAAAGCGGACCAATCGAACCCATGGCATTATTATTGGATCGCTGTGAAAGGTAAGAAGCTCCAAGCTTTGATGATTCAAGCAGGAGTATCGTTGTCATTACCGATCGTACATGCGCCTAACAATAATCATGGGAGATGGTTCGAGAAAATCAAGAGTACCTTTAAGAGTAGGAACAGCGGTGGAGGACTCCGTGCATGTGGGTATTTATACTTATTATTGTCAGATTTCCAGAAGGTATTGCACCCTGAACGATTGAAGGAATCGGAGGCGCCAACAAGAATAGAACGTCATGTGAAGCAGGTAGCCCAACTATTGACCACTCAGTACACCGAACCCATATCTATTGAGAGCATTGCACAATCCTATGGATATAACCGAGCATATTTTTCCAAAATGTTCAAAGTCTACAATCATGTCTCTCCAGTCACATTCTTACTGAATTTACGGATTAGTAAAGCGCGACAGTTGCTTCGTGAGCGTCTTGAGCTTACGATCGAACAAATCGCTTACTCTGTAGGTTTTAATGACCCTTTATATTTTTCGAAGCAATTCAAAAGGTTTTACCAGCTGTCTCCTAGCGAATATCGCAGGTCACTGGCCCATTTACACTCGAAGTAGCCGTATCAGAATCGCATAATAAACATATAGTTATTCTTTCACGTTTGTTTCGTAGTTAGTTATGGTAGACTTTAGAACATAAATAGTGAATGAGAAGGTGCTTATGTATGATTGAAACTCATATTGTAGATGAACGAATACAAGAACGAGCCGTGCTGGTGGGACTCATCGGTGGACGTTATGAGAATAAAGGTTCCCTGGATGAATTAGCACGTCTAGCTGATACAGCGGGCGTTGTTGTGCTTAGTACCATTACTCAGAAGATGGACAAGCCAGATTCACGTTGGTATATTGGCAAAGGCAAGGTTGAAGAGGTGAAAGCGGAGTTAGAGCAATTGGGTGCCAACTCGGTCATCTTCGATCATGAGCTATCCGGTGCACAGGTGCGTAATCTGGAGGAAGCGTTAGATGCCAAAATCATTGATCGAACTCAGCTCATTCTTGATATATTCGCCCAGCGTGCAAGGACACGTGAAGGCATTCTTCAGGTGGAACTTGCACAGCTAAGCTATCTATTACCGAGACTGTCAGGCCAAGGCAAGAACTTGTCTCGATTAGGTGGAGGAATTGGAACCAGAGGCCCAGGTGAATCTAAGCTAGAGACGGATCGTCGTCATATACGCGGACGGATCGATGAATTGAAGAAACAATTGTCTGAGGTCATTCGTCATCGTACACTGCAGCGTGAACGCCGTAAGAAGACAGGTGTGTTCCAAGTAGCGCTAGTCGGTTACACGAATGCTGGGAAATCGACGTTATTACGGGAGCTAACCAAAGCGGAGGTATTCGTGGAAGATAAGCTGTTCGCCACCTTGGATCCGTTATCACGATCGCTTGTGCTGCCTGGTGGGAAGGAAATCATCGTCATTGATACGGTTGGATTTATTCAGAACCTGCCCCATGACCTTGTTGCTGCATTCCGTTCAACACTAGAGGAAGTTAATGAGGCGGACTTGTTGTTACATGTTGTTGATAGCTCTTCTGAGCTTCTTGAGGAACAGATGAAAGTCGTAGAACAGGTGCTGAACGAGCTAGGAACAAATGACAAGGATAAATTAATGGTGTATAACAAAATAGATCAATGCCCCCCTGCGGAGGCTGAATTAATTCCTCAGCAAGGAAATAGCATGAGAATTTCTGCATTCCGTGAAGCGGATGTGGAGCGTATAAAATTGGCGATCGAAGAGCGAGCCGTGGGTAATCGGATAAGCTACCGTATCCCGGTAGAAAGAGGAGACTTAATTGCGCTCGTATATCGAGTCGGTGAGGTGCTAGAACGTGAAGTAGTGGAAGAGTATCTCATCTTCCATGTGCGTGCTGATCAGAAGCAAGGGCAATCCGTAAGTAGTAAATTAGCTGCATATGAAGTGAATGAAGCTGAGAGTAGGGTTGGTCAACCGTGAAGCTTACTACTGAAACTGAACTAATGATCAATCAGATTGAAGATCAGATTGCTGGGCACCATCGAGCAGTCGAGAAGCTAATCGATAACAATCAGTGGAAGGTTATAGAGGCATTCCAGAAGCATCGTGTGAGTGATTACCATTTTGCCGGTTCAACGGGTTATGGATATAACGATCGCGGCAGAGAAACACTTGATCTTGTATATGCAGATGTGTTCAAGGCAGAGGCCGGATTCGTCCGTCCTCATTTTGCATCGGGCACGCATACGATATCAGCTGCTCTATTCGGAGTCCTGAGACCCGGAGATAAGCTCTTATTCATAACAGGAAAGCCTTATGACACCTTACATAAAGTGATTGGAAAGCCCGGAGATGATACGGGATCTCTGCATGAATGGGGAATCGAGTACGATGAAGCCGATTTATTGGCTGACGGAACAGTCAATTGGGATGAAATCGAGCAGAAATTGACACCGAACACGAAGGTAATCGGAATTCAACGATCACGAGGCTACGCATGGCGGAAATCTTTTCAAGTGGAACAGATTAGTGAGATGATTAAGAGAGTGAAGCAGATCAAACCTGATGTTATCGTGTTCGTCGATAATTGTTATGGTGAATTCACAGAAGATCGGGAGCCTACGGAGGTGGGTGCTGATCTGGTTGTCGGTTCACTAATCAAGAATCCTGGGGGTGGACTAGCTTCCTCTGGTGGTTATATTGTTGGTAAACAGCAATATGTGGAGCTAGCGGCCCATCGATTAATCGCTCCGGGTATCGGATTAGATGTTGGTGCGATGCTTGGAACGATGCGAACTCTTTTTCAAGGGCTCTATATGGCACCCCATGCAGTTGGGCAAGCTTTGAAGGGTTCCATATTCGCAGCAGCGATATTCGAGTATCTTGGATATGATACGAATCCCGGTTGGAAGGAATCGCGTTCCGACATTATTCAAGCGATTCGGTTTGCTAAAGAAGATCAACTCATCGATTTTGTCCAGGGAATCCAACGGGCTTCAGCCGTAGATGCTCATGTCGTTCCAGTGCCATGGGATATGCCTGGTTATGAGCATCCCGTTATTATGGCTGCGGGTACATTCATCCAAGGCGGAAGCTTGGAATTATCTGCAGATGCTCCAATTCGAGAGCCATTCATTGCTTATATGCAGGGTGGATTAACTTATTCGCATGCCAAATTAGGTGTGCTAAAGGCATTAGAAAAAATGGGCGCGAACATTTTCTGTTATTAAACCTAACATTCCTTGACATGTTTTTGGGTAGCGGGTACAATTAATTTATTAACAAGTTTTAGTGGAAGGTTGATGGGCCTTGAGTAACGAAATCCGCAGGAATATGGCACTTTT
>JBBDTA010000063.1:0-6844 GCA_040904605.1 Paenibacillaceae bacterium | reverse complement strand
GGAAATCGAAGCCATTCTACTTCATGAACGGTATCATTGCAATCATTTCGATCCGATGAAGGCATTCTTATTTGCCATCGTTGTTGACGGTATAGGATATGTGCCGATCATAAAAGCTGCGGCACATTATTATAAAACGTATAAAGAATTGCTTGCCGATCGCTTTGCCATCAAGCACATGGGAACTGAATATTATGTGGGTGCCGTGCTGTTCAGGTTATCTGCTATAAATTGGGTGCATCGATTACCGGTAGGTGTGCCCTTTGCGGACGTGGCTATCAATTATCGAATTATGCAAGTGCTCGACTCTCAAAAGCCGATTCGCGTACCATTCTTAAAGATTAAGCCGCTCATGTTCTCTTTTGCCATAGTGCTGATTATGATGAATATTGTTGCAGGTGGGTGTTCTTGACCCACCTTTTATAAAAGTTATTTACACTACTTATTGTAGTTTAAAGGGGGGCTGGGACATGGTAATAGTGAAAGTTTGTGATAATTGACACTCATTCTAGTTTGCACTACTATATGTAGTACAAAAAGTCTCCAGTAGGAATTTTATTTATACGATATAGTAGCATCCAAGGAGGAAGGGATGTGAGTTTATGATTACAGATAAAAATAGGGCTTCTTTTGGCTGGAAGTGGATCTTTGCTGTCGTTATCATTGGTTTCATCGCTTTGGCGGTGATTGGCATGCTGAGTAAATCCAAGGATAGAGAAGAACTTAAACCGGGTTCGGCTGCGCATCCACATGTTTTTAGCTACGCACCGGACGGCGAAACCATTTGGATCGGAACACATAAAGGGCTTTATGAGTATTCGGATGGAACATGGAAACGGACGATGGAGTCGCTAAGCAGGAATGACATTATGGGACTGGAGATAGATCCCTCGGATTCGGACAACATCTATGTTTCTGGACATGGTTTTATCAAGCGAACCGAAGATGGGGGACAAACATGGACTACGATTGAAGGCTTGTCCAATCAGCCGGATGTGCATCATCTGACAATGGATAATAAAGCTTCAGATCATCTATATGCTATGGTGCCTGCCCGGGGAGACGATGTGTACGAGACAAATGATGGAGGAAATACATGGAACAAAGCAGGAAACATCCCGGTTACGAATTATGCCGTTGCGTTCGCTCCTGATAGCAGCACATCTCTATTGGCAGGGTCGGAAGCCGGATTATTCCGTTACGATTTTGGAGAAGGTGAACTTAGAGAGACGAAGATTAACGATGAACCAGCATATCAAATATTGTCCTTGATGAATGGTGATGTGATTGTGATGAATGAGGGAGGTTTTGTTCGTTCAGCCGACCTCATGACATGGTCGTCCATGAACGCCGATTTGAATGGAGAGATGCCTCTTGGCATCAAAGCTTCAAAAACAAACCCGGACCGCTTAGTCATTGTAACTGAAAACTTATCTGTCTATGAAAGCAAAAATGGAGGATTTGATTGGTCAGAGATCAAGTGAGTGCGGTTTTATCTGTTTCATGATGATTCTAATGAAATATAGATCAAGGGCATAATGGGGAATGAGCAAGGGGTTCTCCTTACTAGTATTGCCTGAATGACTAATTTCCGAATGTAGTTTCTGAAAGCGGAATAAATGACTCGAATGCTTGATGATTTTGATTATTCTCATAAAGGTGACTCTCCTAGCTTCTTGATGGTATAGTTCGTTGATCTAATATTACTACAAATTGTAGTGTAAATAAATCGAAATAAAGGAAAGAAAACAACAGGTTATTATCACCTGATTCGGGAAATTCTGCTGTTAACCAGATCGGATCTCAAGATTCGATCGAAGAAGAAAGGACAATATTTTTGGATCCCGATGCAGTGCGTGAAAGGCTTCTTTATTCAAATCTGGATCAGAAACTAAGTTGAAGTTGAGGATACTTCTACGAGGGATATCATGCCGGCCTCCTTGTGTCCAGGTAACGTGCAGATAGCTTCATAAGTTCTGGCTTTTGCAATATTCCCAGTTACTTTGGCCGATTTGCCCGGGATGGCATGGACATGGATATCCGTTCCAATGATTTCGAAGTCGTGTTCGACTTCCCCGGCATTCTCCAATGTAATTGTAAACGGTTCGTTGACTGCGAGCTGAATGGCAACAGGGCTAAAAGAAAATTCCGTTGCTTTAACAAGTAACTCCAGATTGGTTTTACCCAGGACATCCGACTGCTTGGCAGACTTTTTTAATGGAGTCTGATCGTCTTTGCTGATCGATTGAGAGTGTGCTGAGTGATCTTCCCATTGTCCCGCACTTATTCCTGTTGTTTGGTGGGTAATCAGAAATAATAAACCAATGGCCACAAACATCGAAATGGGCTTCGATAATAGAAAAGATTGTTTGTTCAAATGTTCCTCTTTGATTTCCCCCTGAAGCATGAGAAAAAGCAAGAAAATAATCGCACCATATAGTACCGTCATAATTTTGATTGCTGATTCCATATTTGCAGAAGGAATCATGGTGAGCAGCATCGTACCCATCATTCCACCCATGACACCGGCTAGCAATCCGTCCAATACAGCCATGATACTAATAGGGGCTCCTGCGATCGCGCCGATGACGCCGCCAATCATCATGCTTAGCATGGTAGCTTGGAAAAATTGGTCAGGCAGCCACACTGAAATCAATGTTCCCATACCAAGTCCGATCGTCATCCCAACTGCCATGGCTGCCATCATTCCTGCCATACAGGATATCCGGCGGCGAAACACAAATAGGAATCGGAAAATCCAAAGAAATAAAATCAAGTAAACGCCTAGAAAAGGAATAGTTCCCACCATCGAAGTTACCTCCAGTATGCCGATGAAATAGCTTGTTCCCTATTTTTATGGCAGGAACTTGATAATTATGCGTTATTTTGGTGGTGAATGAAGAGCTATTTCGCAAGAAAAAGAAACCCGGAAGCAGTTTGTTTGTTGCTTTCGGGTTTTTTGCTGTTTTCTTATAATTTTCTTACTTTCATCTCAGAGATGACTCAGGATATTCTTTCTGGAAACCATTGCGTTTAATTTTCCTGAAATAAATCATAGTGAACTCTTAGATTACTCTTATCTTTATCTCAGTTAAGTCTCAGAATTAAAGGATATGATTACTCTCATGAAGCAAGAGTGACGAGGATAGAGGGGGTACATCATGATAGTTAGGAAAATTATTTTCATTGTTGCCATTATATCAGCACTCGGAATTTCTACCGTTGCAGCTGAAGAAGCTGAACCCACTGTTCCGAAAGAATCGCACGATTCCCATCAGGGAATTATCTCGCAGCATGATAAGGAAAGCCTTTCTGATGCGAATCAAGGTGAGCATGAAAGTGGACAATCTGAGCAAGGGCATCACAAGGAGGTAGTCGAAACTCCACCGAACTTTATGGTTCTTGGAAGTTTCGCAGTTGTTAACTTGCTATTCATTATGATTGGTGTGTGGATGAAATGGTTTCATAAGAAGGGAGCGACAGCATGAATAAGAGAATGAATTTCCTCGAATATCCGATGATCCGTTTCTTGATTCGCAGTCGTTGGTATCCGGGCATCTTCCAATGGATCGCGATGGGGGTTTTTGGAGTTATTGTTGTAGAGTTGGCTCTAGGCACGGTTAATCCAAGCCGGAACTTTGGTACATCGATGACATGGGTTTTATGGTGGCCTTTGATTCCCGTACTATTCTTAGTTCTAGGTCGATTCTGGTGTGCGGTATGTCCCTTTGGGAAAGTAAGCGATATCGTTCGCAAGTTAGTGGGTAGTGAGAGGCCGATGCCTAAATTTCTTAAGAAATATGGGATCTGGCTGATCGATATTTTCTTTATTCTGATTACCTGGTCAGACCATATTTGGGGAATCGTTGAATCCCCGCGGGGTTCAGGATACTTACTATTACTGTTAACTACGATGGTGGTAGCTACTTCCGTGTTTTATGAAAGAAGGACATTCTGTAAAACGTTATGCTTTCTAGGTGGTTTGGCTGGTAACTACTCAAGAGCCGGGATGCTGGAATTACGTGGGACACCTGAAATCTGTAAAACCTGTAAATCTCAATCCTGCTATAAAGGCGATGGGAAAACGGAAGGATGTCCCATGTTTCAATACGTCAGAACGATGGATTCAAGCGCGGATTGTAACTTGTGCGGGAATTGTGTGAAGACGTGCCCGAACAATTCCATTCGAATCTCTCCTAGAAAACCAACTGCAGAGCTCTGGGGAATCAAGAATCCGAAGATGGAACATGCCTTCCTAGCAGCAGTCATTATGGGTATTGTATTTGTGCAAAATATAACGATGCTGGAAATTTGGCAAGATATCTTGAAAGCAATCGGAATGGTCACTCAAACCAGCAGTTATAATATTAACTTCACCTTCGCCTTTGTGATCTTGATGTCGCTACCGATTGGCATGCTCTGGTTGACCGCTAAGCTAACAACAACAAGAATATCGGGAATAAAAATTCGCGAAAATTTCGTCCGTTTGGGTTATGCCATCATTCCGTTAGACTTGGCAGGACACTTGGCCCACAATCTGTTCCATGCATTGACGGAAGGTAAAGCCATATGGTTTAACACGGTATCCTTGTTTGGATTTAACATGGAAGGTAATGTGAGTTTGGCTTCAGCAGGTGCCGTTCAAATTTTTCAATATGTTGTTGTTGTGCTTGGGTTGGTTGGTTCTGTGTATGCCGTTTATCGGATCGGAAATAAAGGAAAGTGGACTACCTTGCTTCCTTATTACACACTGATGATACTATTTACGGTGATTAATATTTACTTGTTCTCCCTGCCTATGACTCATAGAGTATAACTATGTGATTTCCCTTACATTCGTGCATGAATTACATTGTTATTCTGTACGAAAGGGGTTGATTAATTATGGATTCCTATATTCTCATTATCGATGACGATATAACAGTATCAACCATGATGCGGCGCGGACTTACTTATGAAGGCTATGAGGTAGTGGTAGCCGCAGATGGGAGAGCAGGCCTTCTCAAGGCGCTAGAACGGCAGCCTGATTTGATCATTCTGGATGTTATGATGCCTGGTATTGATGGACTCGAGGTTTGTCGGAGACTGCGGAAGGAAACGGAGGTTCCTGTTCTTATGGTAACAGCGCGAGATTCCATTGCGGACCGCGTAGTGGGTCTTGAAACGGGAGCCGACGATTACTTGGTCAAGCCATTTGATTTTCAGGAACTAGCCGCTAGGGTAAAGGCACTGTTAAGGCGGTCCAATAAGACCACAGTAAAAGATCAATTGACGTTCGAGGATTTGACTTTACACTTAGGTACTCGAGTTGCCAAGCGCGGTAACCGTACAATCGAACTATCGACGACAGAATATAATCTTCTGCACTTCTTCCTACAGCATCCCATGCAAGTATTAACTAGAGATGTCATCATGGAACGAGTGTGGGGGTATGATTTTCAGGGAGAATCCAATGTACTTGAAGTTTATGTAGGGTATTTAAGACAAAAGACGGAGAAGCTTAACGAGCCTCGATTGATTCATACCGTTCGTGGTGCTGGCTATGCGATACGATTATGACGACGATCCCCATTCGTTTACGGCTTACGCTCTGGTACTGTCTGATCTTTGGTTTATTGATGACGTTGATCACTACCTCGATTTATTTGATCCACAGGACGTCTCATTATAAAGAAATCGACCGGTCACTTGTGGGTATCTCTGAATATATTTTGAATGAAACTCATCTTGAGCTTGAAAAAGGAATTTCACTTTCTGAGATCCAACTTGAATTTAAGAATTTATCTTTAAACGGTGTAGTTTTTGCCATTGAAGATGTCACCGGTCAAAGCATTGCAGCGGGAGGCGGCTCGATTCAGAAGCCGGATATGACACTCCCAGAGATGCATGGCATGAAGGAGCCACTCCATACCTTCGCTGACCAAGATCAGGATCGATACCGTATGTATGTACAAACCATCGTTAATAATGATGAAGTTCTGGGTTATGTACTATCTGAATATTCTCTCCGCAATATGGATCGATCTATGAATTTCTTGCTCTGGCTGATTGTTTCATTTACGGTGTTCGGACTGGGGCTAGCTGCATTGTCAGGATGGTATTTGGCCAGAAAAACCTTTCAGCCGATAGCGATGATAACGGACACAGCCAAAGCAATAGCTCATACCCAAGGATTCGAGCAAAGGGTTATGTATGATGGTGTCCGTGATGAATTGGGACAATTGGTTGAAACTTTTAATGTGATGCTGCAAAGCTTGGAAAATGCCTATCTCAGCCAAAAGAGGTTTATCGAGAATGCTTCCCATGAGCTCCGTGCTCCGCTTACTACTATACGAGGGAACATTGACATCCTGCAATCCGTAGATTTAATGCCAGAATCGGAACGTGAGGAAATCTTGGATGATATGAAACGGGAAGCGATCCGAATGTCCAGTCTGGTTGCCGAACTATTAACATTAGCCAGGGCAGATGCCGGACAAGAAATCGCATTTGAGGTTGTGGATATACATGAGATAGCCATAGAGGTCATACACGAAATCCGTAAATGGAATAGCTTCATCGAAATAGAATGCAAATTAGATCACCAAGCGATGGTCTGGGGTAACAGAGATTTAATTAAACAATTGCTGATTATTCTGACCGAGAACGCGGTACGGTATACACCGCATGCAGGGTATGTAACGATTCGAACAAAGAACCTAGCAGGTGATGTCCTCATTGAAGTAAACGATACGGGGATAGGAGTTAATGAACAAGAATTGCCACATATATTCGAGCGTTTCTTTCGCGGAGAGCAAGCTCGTATCCGTTTTCCAGCGGGGACAGGTCTTGGCTTACCTATTGC
>JBBDTA010000062.1:5162-6885 GCA_040904605.1 Paenibacillaceae bacterium | reverse complement strand
ATCCGCTATATAATAATCTTGATCCGGCGAGATACCTTTAAACTCATCAAGCAAGGGCACATCCCTCTCCTTAATTTGAGCACGTATTAATGCATTCAATCGAGTCGTATAGTCGCTTCCAGGTCGGAATAATTCACGTAGTGTATACACTTTCCCAGATTGCACATGAATCGTTAACGCCTTTAATAAGGTTAGCCCATGTGCTGCAGGAGGTGTATAAGCATAATTATATTGGGATAGGCTTAATATGCCTCGCTGATTGTTCTTGATTTCATACGAACCCGTCATCTCTGTATTCCCAGGCACTTGATTGTGTAATTGTTCACGGATCAACATGTTCGCTTGGTTAATAATGGTCTGGTTGATTGTTTGTTCCACAGTCGAACTACTTAACCCCCAAACTTGGGGATAATCGATTTCTACCCGATGACTGCGATAGGATAGCGTTCTAATCGAAACAGGTAATCTTGTTGGATCTGCCATTTGCACATATTCCCTTCACATAGAATGATACTTTAGCCTATGCGAGCGTAGTGCTTTGGTTCCTCGTTAGCCCCGTTTAATGCTATAGTTCAACCTGTAACCTATTAGCCTAGCTAATTAATTCCTACTCTTCGAATCTACTGTGTTATTATTATACATACAACTACTCGAACAATAGGAGAGCACATATGGATATCATTAATATTGCTATGGATTTGATTGACGAGGATACGGATCAACCCAGATACCAATTTGACGAGACATCGTTACAAGAGTTGATGAACAGCATTGATGAACTAGGCTTGTTATCGCCGATCAAGGTTAGAACAATGCCTAATGGAAGATATACGATCATCTATGGAAATCGACGGTACAAGGCAAGCCGAATGCTTAATCGTCCTACCATTCCTTGTATTGTGTCCACTATCACGGATGAACTTGAGATTTATCTAGAGCAAATAGCGGAGAATCTAACGAGAGAAGGCTTCTCACCGATTGAGGAAGCGGAAGCATTCAACAAATTGTTGAACGATCCGAAATTCAGCAGCTCGACCAAATATCTCTCCAGTAAGCTCGGCAAGCCGGAAGCCTACATTAAGAACAAATGTGATCTTCTGAAATTCGGTAATAATGTCAAACGGCTAGTCGTTAGCGGTACAGAAATTAGGAGGGATAAGCTGACAGAAGACCAGCTGATTCCCCTTAAGGATCTACCGCTTGAGCATCGTGATCCACTAGCTTTGATCATCGCTCGAGATGAGCTGGCTGTGAGTGATGTTAAGAAGATCGCCCGTTTATTCAAGGATAATGGAATCTCAGCGGGCACCAAGGACAAGCTATTATACAAATCAGGGCGTGATCTTGTAGAAACCTGGTCCGTGTATGAACAGAATAAAGCGGAGAGAGCCAAGCCCACAGAGCCGAAGGCTGCTGTCAAGAATGATAAACCGGCCAAAGAACCATCAGAGAGCTCAGAAACGTCAGAAACGTCAGAAACGTCAGAACCATCTGTAACACCAGCACCAGCAACACGAACATCTATAAAAGACAGGCTGCAGGAATTACTCGCCGCTCTTCCACAACCAAATCCATTACCACCAGAAATCATGTATTCCCCTGAGGAGATCATATCAAGTAACATTGAAAGCTTCACAAACGACATCAACACACTCATCATCACTCTCGAAAAACATCTAGCGGATTGGCAGAAGATACGGGAAATGGCGAAGTAGGTACAGAA
>JBBDTA010000062.1:0-5062 GCA_040904605.1 Paenibacillaceae bacterium | reverse complement strand
CACCTCAACCAGGAACATGACCAAATTAGATGCGCGAATGCAACTATTCAATTCTCATCTAACTTCTAGCTGAGAATAATTGCGAAAAGACAACTAAATCTTGATTACAGCGATAGTTCCATAGAAATTCTATCAAATAATTGCACTATGCTACTATTTCGTCCGATCAACCTACTTTTGTAGAGATTAGATGTAAATATGCGCTATTTGTTCAACTATATACAACTTCCGCCTCTACGATGACACTTCCATAAAAATCGGCATAATCATCGGCTCACGTTCTGTACGTTCGAAGAAGAATGTGCTTAGCTCGGTGCTTAAACGCTCTTTCCAATCCTCTACGGTGCCTTCTTTGTACTCAATCATCCTGCTAATCGATCGCAATGCCAGTCGTTCGGCTGTTCGCATTAGCTCTCCGGAATCTCTGACGTACACAAAACCACGACTGACAATATTAGGTCCAGACAGAATTTGATTATTATTCTTATTGATCGTGGTTACTACAATCAGCAAGCCACTCTTGGATAGCTTACTGCGTTCATCCAGAATCTCACTGTCCACCTTACTGACTGCTCGTCCCTCAACAAATATATTCCCAGAGGCAACATTCGCAACTAATTGTGCTTTCTTCTCAGAAACCTGAAGAACATTACCAATATTCAGGATGAATATATCCTGGGGCTGAACCCCTATTTGGGCAGCAAGCTTAGTATGCTGAACCAGCATTCGATGCTCACCGTGAATAGGAATGAAATATTTGGGCTTCATTAGATTCAGCATGAGCTTCAGATCCTCCTGACAGCCATGACCTGAAGCATGAATATCGAGAATCGATCCATGGATGACATCTGCACCTGCACGGAACAGTAGATCAATACTCCTGTAGACATTAATCGCATTCCCCGGTATCGGAGAAGCAGAGTAGATGATCGTATCTCCAGGATGAACCTCCACCAATCGGTGTGAGCCGTGAGCGATCCGTGTTAATGCAGCATTCGGCTCCCCTTGGCTCCCGGTACAGATAATAACAACCTTGTCCGCTGCGTATTTGTTGACATCCCGGATATCAATGATCATGCCTTCGGGAACTCGGATATAACCCAGCTCCTGACCGATGAGGAATACCTTCTCCATACTGCGTCCAATGACAGCTAGCTTGCGACTACACAGAATAGCCGCTTCAACGACCTGTTGCAAACGGTGCACATTGGAGGCGAAGGTTGCGAATAGGATTCTCCCCTCAGATTGGAGGAAAAGCTCTCTGATCGAATCTCCGACTATTTTCTCCGAAGGTGTAAATCCTTCCTTCTCACTATTCGTGCTATCGGATAATAAGGCTAATACCCCGCGTTTACCGATCTGAGCCATCTTCGCCATGTCTGATGGTTTTCCGAAAGGGGTGAAATCAAATTTGAAATCACCCGTCTGCACAATCACACCTTGCGGTGTCGTAACCGCCAAACCAAAAGAATCCGGGATACTATGATTGGTTCTGAAAAAAGCGACCGATAGATGCTCGAATGCTATAATCGAATCGTCATTGATCACATTGAGGGCTTGTTCACTAAGCAATCCATGCTCCTCTAATTTAGCTTTGACCAAACCAATCGTTAATGCAGCGCCATAGAGCGGAGCTTTAATCTGTTTGAGCACATAGGGAAGTCCTCCGATATGATCCTCATGCCCATGCGTTAAGAAAATGGCTTTAATCTTATCTTGATTCTCAATCAAGTATGTGACATCCGGAATGACCAAATCAATCCCCAGCATTTCTTCATCGGGAAACTTTAGCCCTGCATCGATAACAATGATTTCGTCTTGATATTGAATACAATACATATTCTTGCCGATTTCATTAAGTCCACCTAGTCCAAATATGGACACATATTGCTCTGTCAACATTGTTCATCTCCATTAGATTAATTCGTAGATGCGTTGCCTGTATATGGATTTTTATATGCTTTGTGTCTTGTCCTCATCATCTTCACCCATGTTCACCATGTACATCATCTGTTTATAATACCACGAATGAAGTAATGATTGAAATCCAAGTGAGCGCAATTCGCGAAAAAAGTCCATTCACTACATCGAGCCTGCACGTTTATCATCACCACAATGCAAGCATAATTCCAGGTTAATTACATAATCATTAATGATCATACTTGAATATAACGGAGGTGTACCTATGTCCGATGAATTTGTTATTCGTTCTTTGGATGAAGTTCGGTTTTGGTCACGTATCATGAAGGAGCATTCGCTGTTTCTGAAGCTAGGATTTCGCTGTGAGGACACCCAGTTAATTCAGGAGGCCAATCATTATTACGTGGTATTCGAGGAAATAGAGAGAAGATCTTACAGCTTCACACCAGGTACAGACCCGGAGATGATCAGAAAATTCAATGTAGAGGTGCACAATGCAGCTTCTCATATATGGGCTTTCAAGAGAAAAGTGTTAGGCTTAATATTAAGCTGCCAGCTCCCTGGTGGGAATAACTTCCCTCTGTTAGTCGACCATGTAAGTCGCGAAGCCTTCTACTTCAGAAACCGTTTAATTGAACTAAATACAGGGAGATTAGACCCTTTGCCCGATGCTATTATTAATGAGAATGTATTCTTCTTAAGGATCATGGCCGACCATGCCAAATTTATTGGGCATTTATTAGACCCTTCTGAACGGCAGTTAGTTGAACAGGCACAGAGCTTTAGTCAAGATTTCGACCAGTTACTTTTTCAAGCTAGAGATTTAGAATCCATGCGTCCCCAATCTCAAACCGTGCCTTTATTAGACCAATTCCTTGATCAGAATCGAATTTCCGTACAGTCCCTACGCGATTTCAAGAAGACTGCTAGAGAATTGATTGAGAATTGTCGGATCAAGAGCATCATTCACCCTCTACTGGCGGACCATGTATTCCGCGAAGCAGAGAGATTCCTGTTTATTATCGATATGTTTGAGAATAGCCTATCCACTACCCCCGGCAAATAAACTTTATATTCATTAGCTTTTGCTCAGTCTGGGATCCAGTGTGGTGACCATCTTAGGCTGCGTTTCTTCATTAGACAATTCACTGCATTCATGGAAAGCATGATGCTTGCAGCCTAGACATTTATTATAGTCTAGCTTGGTTAAAGAATAATCGATGGCCTCTCCAGAATGCTCGAAGAAATGATCCTCACCAATGATATGATACAAACCTGTTCGTTTCAGCACATTCATAGGCTGCGGTTGAATACCCGATATCAGAATCATCCCGCCAAATTTCTCAAAATGCTTGATCAAGCTAGCTAGATTAGATTCACCCGTCGTATCCATAAAAGGTACCTTACCCATCCGCAGCAATAATATGCGTGGTCTCATGTGAATGGTATCCATGATTGATTTCTCGAACATATTCGCAGCACCAAAGAACAAGAGACCTTCAATGGTGTAAATGCTAATTTGTGGACAATCGTGGCCTTCGGTTACCATATGTGCGCACAATTTCTCGTGCTTAACTTTCGGGTCGGGTAACACCTTGGCTACGGTCAATGCTTCGCTCATCCGCTTCATAAATAGAATAACCGCGAGGATTAATCCGACTAACACTGCTGTTGTTAGCGTGGTAAAGACAGTGAGCATAAAAGTGATGATGAGAACAATAGAGTCACTTGACTTGGTCTTCAGGACATAAGCAAATTCCTTCTTCTCGCTCATATTCCACGCAACCAGCATCAGAATCGGAGCCATACTGGCAAGAGGAATATGTGACGCATACTGCGCGAATAATAGAAGCACTAGTAAAACAACTACACCATGAATGATGCCAGAAAAAGGTGAAACAGCACCATTCTTAATATTGGTCGCGGTCCGAGCGATTGCCCCCGTAGCAGGAATTCCGCCGAATAGAGGGGTAATCAGATTAGCAATACCTTGACCGACTAATTCGCGGTTACTGTTATGCCTGTCCCCTGTCATCCCATCTGCCACTACGGCCGACAGCAACGACTCAATCCCACCTAACATCGCGATGATTAGTGCTGGAACGAATAACACCTGCATTCGCTCCCAAGTAATCTCAGGGATATGAAAAGAGGGCAAAGAGCTTGGAATGGGACCAAAGGTAGAACCAATAGTTGCCACATGATCTCCGAAGAATAGGGTCGCAATTACACTAGACACCAGAAGAGCCACAATGGGTCCTGGAACCTTCGGTAATATTCGTGGTGTTAATAGGATCACAACTAAACATATGACAGACGTTAAGACACTATAATAATGAATGGTTGAGAAATGAGTTACGATTTCCTTCATATTGGACAAGAAATCCTCATGCTTCTCGATATCTGAAAGCCCTAAGAAATTGCTAATTTGTGAACTAAAGATAATGACAGCGATGCCTGCTGTAAATCCAATTGTTACGGGTCGCGGGATAAATTTAATCAATGTACCCATTCTAAACAGACCCATGAGCAATAGCATAATTCCCGCCATGAATCCAGCAATTAATAAATTCTCATATCCAAATTCAATGACAATCGCGAATAAAATCGGAATAAATGCACCTGTTGGACCGCCAATTTGAAACTTGGAGCCACCTAATAGGGAGATCAGGATGCCGGCTATGATCGTCGTGTAAATTCCATATTCAGGTTTAACGCCTGAAGCAATAGCAAATGCCATTCCTAGTGGAATGGCGATAATACCTACAATCAGACCGGAGATAAAATCCTTGCGAAGTGCTGCTGCGTTGTAGCCTTCAAATCTTCCTGTCCACCTCATTCGAAATCAACCTTCGTTCCTTCATAATATTTGATTATTTGAATACGTAAGTCATAATACGCCCATTATACTCGCATTGTCAATCCTAAATAATCAGTATAATATGCAACCATTCTCCTATTATTATTCGTTTCGCATGTCTTCCAATAAAGAGATTGCGTCAACGAGATGGTTGTCGAATATTTGTTTAGCTACAGTAAGTAAGCCCATGATTAACGGATCCCGTAATGAATAAATGACCGTTGTCCCTTCCTTCTTACCATAAACGACATTCTTATTACGCAATACAGACAGCTGCTGCGA
>JBBDTA010000061.1:0-6931 GCA_040904605.1 Paenibacillaceae bacterium | reverse complement strand
CCCCTTTATTTTAAAAGTTTAAGTAAAAATGGTTTTACATCGATAATTCGTAAATTATTTTTTGTATCATGAACTATTTTCTCAGCAAATCCCAAATGAATACATTAATTAGAGGAAACGACACCCCTTTCGTTGAATTGAGTAAGCATTGCAATGGATGCTATATTCAACCTGGAAGGGGTTTTATCTTGGATAGAAGAGCGATACGCGCATGGATGATGTACGATTGGGCTAATTCTGCTTTTGCAACAACAATGCTAGCGGCTGTCTTGCCCATATTTTATTTTGAAGTAGCTGGTATTAATTTGAAAGGGGATTTAGCTGCTTCTTACTGGGGATATACACAGTCCATTGCCTTAATCCTGGTGGCGATCATGGCGCCATTGCTCGGAGCGGTTGCTGATTTGTCCGGTTCTAAGCTGCGATTTTTACGTCTATTCGCTACCTTCGGTATTCTTGCTTCGGCCTTATTCGTCTTCGTAGATGAGGGAGATTATGTGCTCGCTTCATTCCTGATGATTGTCGGTATGATCGGTTTCTCGGGGGGGAATACCTTCTATGATTCGATGCTGACCGATCTAGTGTCAACCGATCAACGTGATATGGTCTCTTCTAAGGGTTTTACAATGGGTTATGTAGGTGGAGGTATTCTTCTTGCAATTAATTTGTTGATGATCCGGCGGCCGGGTTTATTCGGTTTAGATAGTGGATTGCAGGGCACTTATGCTGCTTTCCTTAGTGTAGCTGTATGGTGGTATATATTCTCGAGGCCGATCTTTCGTAGAGTGGGTCCATTCCTGCTCAAGTCGAACCTTCAGCTCACATTCGGAGAATATGTCGTAGCGGGTGCTAAGAGACTTGCTCGCACTCTTCGTTCAATCAAGTATTACCCGGAGCTATTGAAATACTTGATCGCCTTCTGGTTATTCTCGGATGGAATTAATACCGTTATTGCCATGGCGACCATATATGGAAAGACGATCGGGATTGAGACGTCTCACCTAATTATTGCTCTACTAATTACACAATTTGTTGGTATCCCGTTTACATTATTATTCGGTAAGATCGCAGTCAAGCTTGGCTCCAAGAGGTCACTTTATATCACTTTATCTACTTATGTTGGAATCGTTATGCTAGGTTACTTTATGCAGAACGCCACACATTTCTATATGCTTGCTGTCATGGTTGGTATGGTTCAAGGCGGTAGTCAGGCAATAGCTCGATCGATCTTTAGCAGGCTTGTACCGCAGACTCAGTCGGCTGAATTCTTCGGTTTCCTAAGCGTATCCAGTAAATTCTCGTCGAGCTTCGGCCCGTTTGTGTTTGGTATTGTTGGTCAAATTACCGGTAGTGCAAGGTACGGTATTCTAGCTCTGTTACTATTTTTCATTGCTGGTATTCTGATGCTGATAACTGTGAATTTGGCAAAAGGTGAACGTGAAGCTATTGTGTTAGAAGAGCTTTGATCGATTGGGCAGATTAAGTCCATATCGGCTCCTCATGAATAATTTCCAGACCTGCATCGCATGATTTGCCGTGCTCATAGGACAGGTTACCGATGGCTTCGGTAAGTTTGTCATAGGCAAGAGGCTGATCCTCTCTGAATAGGTACTCCTCTGCAGCCTGCCAGACCTTTAGTCCATCAACCATCGCTAGCTCCCATAGGTCCCAGAACGATGCCGTCGACACTTCATCCGGTACAGCTGGATGACGCCACTCTGTGCGAGCTTCATTCAGATAATCAAGCTGCTTATTCCGACGTTTGTACACTAGGGGCTCGATTTGTCCGAGTGTTAATATTCGTTTGATCGCATAAGGATCATGAAATATGCGTTGTGCACGGATCATGTCCAGGTAGGCAGCATTCCAATCCGCAGCGGTCATATTCTTATTCAATTCAGGGAAGTACGTTTCTGTAATGCGAGCCATCATTGTAGATATGGGGCTTGGCAGCTGAGGTCCTATGTAAATCTGCTTCCAGACAGGTGTAGCCCAGGTTTCTATACCGAGCACCTTCTTCATCACGAGTGTATCCATAATAACTTCGAATCGTTGATGATTCCACTTGATTGAGCCTGATTTGCAGAATACATAGGGGTGCATATTACGATCTAATACATGATGCATCATAAAGCCAAGCACATAATGGGTAAGCGAATCATTCGGCTTAGCTTGCTGCTCCTTCAGCGTCTTAGCCATGTCCAGCAGGATTGGACCGCAGAACTCACTATGCAATCTAGAGGCGAGTTTATTCATATCAGAAGTTCCTTGCCAAGGGAGAAAACGATGATAGAACAGAAAATCCGGACCCTGACAACCTAGGTGAAAGATATTACGAATTTCTGCATCAGTTGGTGATACATAAAGCCTGGATTGCTCTGCTACCTTGTCTCCAAACCAATTATGTGTCCATATATTAGGCATTCACTAAAGTCCCCTTCATAGGCTTTTATATACATTATAATTATAACACGGTTTTGAACTGCTTCTCAGCTAATCTATGAAGGATACCTACTAAGTAATAAATCCATATATACTTCCATAATTATGTAGAGTATAATATAGAATACGACACAATTCGATTTAATCCCAGCGAGAAGGGGTTGCTTAGTTGAAAGCTGAATATATTAATCCTTTTCTGGAATCAGCGAGTATAGTGCTTGAACAAATTGCCAATATTAAGGCCATTCCCGGTGAATTAGGAATTAAAGATATCAAATTTGTAGAGAAATACATTTGGATCCAAATCGGTATGACCGGTCAGATGGAAGGTGACATCGTTTTTGGTCTGCATGAAATAGTAGCTCTCAAGCTTGTTTCAGCCATGATGGGTGGATATGTTATTGCTGAGATGGACGAGATGGGTCAAAGTGCAATCTCTGAACTGGGCAACATGATAAGTGGTAATGCAAGTACGATTTTATTCAACCAAGGAGTCAGAGTCGATATCACTCCTCCCAAGGTTGTGCAATTTGCCGTTGCCGCGGGTTTCCAAGCTAAGAGGGCATTAACGATACCTCTGATTATGGATGGCATTGGTGAGCTGGATATTCAAGTGATTATTACATAAGATAGAACTTAATTAGACGGTCGGCTGTAATAAGTCGACCTTTTTCTATGTAGAAAGGAGTACAACGCTGAATATATATAAGGACAAAATTATTGTAATCACTGGAGCATCAGGGGGCATCGGTGCTGAAATCGCTTGTATGGTCGCTCAGCGGGGAGCTATCCCGATTCTACTTGCTCGTCGAGCAGATAAGTTAGCTGAGGTTGGCGCTCGTATTGCAGGTGAGAAAGGACTGTTCACCGTCGATGTGACAAACAATGAGCAGGTAACAGCGGCAGTCGAGCAGATTATAGTGAAGTATGGGAAAATCGATGTATGGATTAATAACGCTGGATTTGGGTTGTTCGAGAATGTTCAGGATATGTCGATGGATCAATTCGAACTGCTGATGGAGGTCAACTATTTCGCAGTAGTGCGATGCACGAAAGCTGTTCTTCCTTATATGCTTCGAGCAAAGCGAGGGCATATTATTAATGTTGCATCGGTGGCTGGGAAGATCGGAACACCTAAGGGAGCAGGCTATAGTGCTAGTAAACATGCGGTATTAGGCTTTACCAATAGTATTCGTGGTGAGCTAGCGGATACAGGCATTCGAGTATCTTGCCTAAATCCAGGGCCAATCGATACACCCTTCTTCGACATCTCCGATCCGCAGGGACATTATAAGAGGAAGATTCAGCGGTATATGTTAGAGCCAGACACCGTTGCATTTGCTATGCTACGTCTCATTCAAACCGGTAAAGCTGAGATTACTCTTCCTCTCTCCGCAGCTTTGGGGAGTAAGCTTTTGCAGCTTTTTCCAAATTGGTTATCGGGTATTGCCGGGAGACTGTTAGATAAGAAGTAGATATGGAATACTGGATTGATAAGGGTTGAATTATACTAAGGTAAGGAGGTGCTTTAATGAATGAGGTTCAGCAAACAGATGAGGGCTTTATCGGACTAGGGATCGATTCCCCTTACATAGAACGACTAGTAGAGCGTGGTTTGAAGCAACCGGTACCTGTGCAGACGAATGCCATTCCAGTAATTAATGCCGGACATGATGTAATCGTACATTCTGCTACAGGTACAGGCAAGACATTAGC
This sequence comes from Paenibacillaceae bacterium, assembly GCA_040904605.1. GTDB lineage: Bacteria > Bacillota > Bacilli > Paenibacillales > UBA4045 > UBA4045. The sequence continues at coordinate 2,773 of JBBDTA010000061.1, read as the reverse complement.
CTATTTATTACCCCTCTTACAGAAACTCGATTCGAGTGTGAAGGAATTACAGTTTCTAGTCATCGTTCCCACACAGGAATTAGCTATGCAGATTGTGAGGGAAATTGAGTGGTTAGCAGGTCGCGATGCTGTTGCAGCTTTGATCGGTGGGGCAGCAGTAACAAGGCAGATCGAGAAGCTGAAGAGCCATCCTCCCTTTGTAGTTGGGACACCAGGTCGTCTGAATGAATTGGTGAATACTCGCAAGCTGAAGCTACATCAGGTTCGTTCTGTGGTCATTGATGAAGTGGATCAAGTGTTCTCGCTCGGAGCTAAGGGTGAGGTGGAGTCTCTTCTACGTCATATACCTAAAGAACGTCAATTAATATTCGTAACAGCGACGTTGACAAGTCTTGTGAACGAATGTGGAGAGAGATGGATGAAGGAGCCTCTAACCATTAAAGGCCAATCCTTAACTGAGGCGACTACCGCGGTAGATCATCATTATATCGTCTGTCAGCATCGAGACAAGATTGATATGGTTCGACGTTTGATCCGGACTCTACGCCCCACAGCAGCATTGATCTTCGTTAATGATACAGAGGTAATTGGAGCCCTGCAGGCGAAGCTTACCTATGCCAATCTTGAAGTCGAATCCTTGTATGGTGAAGCAGGCAAGCAAGATCGTGCTGCTGTTATGCAGAGATTCTCCTCTGGTCGATTGCAGCTTTTGATCGCCACTGATATTGCAGCGAGGGGTTTAGATGTGGAAAGTATTAGTCATGTGATCAACTTCGATCCACCCGTTGATGCTGAGAAGTATGTTCATCGTTCGGGGAGGACCGGGCGCATGGGGAGAAGCGGGACGATTATTACCTTGGTCACAGCCAATGATAAATATCTAATCGGCAAATTCGCTACTAAATTAGGAATCTTATTCTCTGAGAAGACACTAGCTTATGGTGAATTGAGAGAGGCTGGACAGGAAGTGAAGAGAAAGCCGAGAGGAACTGCTATGAAAGCCTCAAGTAAATCGGCTAGTTTGAAGTCGAAATCAACTGTTCAGACTTCAGACAGGTTGGTTCCAGCTATTTCGCATCCCGATTCCAACGAGGGACATACACGGTTGGATTCAAGCGGAGACAGCCCCCATATAGAATTATTGTCTGCACAGCCACAGCATGCTTCACGATTACCGAAATCTAAGAAGCGTGGCCGCGATTCCAAGAATAAGGGTGCGCCCCGTTGGTTGAAGGATAAAGACCAGAAAAGTACGTAGTCATTATCGCCCATCTACATAAGATGGGCGATTTCTTGCTTTCCTCCTAACATAATGCCCTGCCGGGCAGCTATAGAGTTTATTTTCCCATCAAATTATAGTTTTTTGTTTCAGGGCATATTTTTTCTGCACCCCCACAAATTTATGACTACCTCCGAAAGTTTAGGTGAGATATCAAATTCATAGACATGGAGGAATTTAATTATGGGAGTACACAAATTATTATTGAAACAAGCACTGGCAATTTTACTAGTAGTTATGATGTTGTTCGGTGGTGCCGCTTCAGCTTTCGCTGATAATGATGACGATGACGATCATAAGAAGCATCATGGCAAGGGTAAGTCGAACATAGAAGCTAAATTCGATTTTGATGATTTGATGGAATCGGAATGGGCGCGTAAATATATCGCTAGACTAGTTGCTGATGAGATATTCGATGGTTACGAGGATGGTACATTCCGTCCGAACAAATCTGTTAAGCGAATTGAAGCTATTATCGCTGCAGTCCGACTGATGGGATTTCGTGCAGAGGCAGAAACTGCTGCTAGGTTAGCAACCGATCTTAACTTCGAAGATGCAGATCAAGTAGAGAAGAAATTCCCTAACGCCGTAGGTTATGTGGCTATTGCTGTAGAGAACGATTTATTCTTAGAAACTGAGAATAAGATTAATGCTGAGAAGGCTGCAGATCGTTTATGGGCGACCATGCTATTGGTTAAAGCGATGAAATGGGAAGATCTTGCCAAAGCTAAGATGAATGTAAAGCTTTCCTTCAAGGATGCTGATAAAATTCCTGCTGGAGCTGTTGGATATGTAGCAGTCGCAGTGGAAAAAGGACTAGTTAGTGGATATGAGGATCTAACATTCCGACCTAATAAACCGGTAACACGCGCAGAATTAGCTGTTCTGTTAGGTCAGATGGATGACCAACAACCAGAAACCGAGGATTCTAATCTAATTCGTGGTACGGTAACAACCGCAGTATATGGTAATGTGCTTACACTTTCCAAGGATGATAAAATTACTGCATATACAATCAATCCGGGTGCTTTTATCTATCGGAATAGTGTGAAGGTTACAGCAGCGGATATCATGATTGGTGATGTTGTTATCGCCAAAGTCTATAATAACGAAGTGATTTTCCTAGAGGTCAAAACTGCTGCTGCAAATCCAACAGTGCCACCGGTAGCATTCACTTTTGAAGGTCAATATCAATACGTAACATGGAATATTGATAACAAGATTGCTACTATTGTGATTGCTCAGACTGTGAATTCTGTTACGACAGTGAAATCGTTCAATGTCGCTTCCGATGTAGTTATTACTCCGAATGCTTCCCTACTGTTATTGAATAAGACTGTAGTCCTTAAGGGTAATGATCTAGTAGTTTCATCGATTGAAATTAAATAAAGCAAGCTATGTAGGTAAAATGACTTGGATATATAAGAAGTTCAGCAACCCCATCTTAATGGGGTTGCTGTTTTCGTTTGTATAATGAACGTTTTCAGACGAGTG
>JBBDTA010000060.1:0-6963 GCA_040904605.1 Paenibacillaceae bacterium | reverse complement strand
GTCATGAAGGAAGCACCGGAGACCTACTGCATAGTCTTTAGCGGCTTCAATGAATTCGATTACGTTAAACGTGCAATCCAGCTCGGTGTTGCCGATTACTTGGAAAAGCCGATCACGGTACAGAGCATTAAACAGGCGATCGTCAAAATGCTGGAGCGCGTTCGCAAACAGAAGGACAGCCAGCATGAGCTGCTGGAGAAGGCTGCTCTGGACTTGCTGTTGATCGGTGCGGAGGCCGAAAGCAAGTGGAAGGAGCATTTTGGCACACAAGCAAGCAAGGTTGTTGCGGTCACAGTGCTTGCTCATGAGTCGGAGACGTTTCCATGGATGAAGGATCCCCATCATATAGCGGTAACGGTGAGGAATGAACAACAAAGATTGCTTGTGGTGTTCCATTTAGCCTGTCCGCTCTATGATTTCTGGGAAAAACTGTTTCAAGAAGCGGAACACGCAGGGACGGTAGCGGGTGTAGGCAGAACCTACGCACATATCGGTGAAGCAAGAGACAGCTTTAAGGAAGCATTACGTGCGCTTAGAGCTGCGAGGTTCCTGAATGAAATAGGGCTTGTTCGCTTCGAGGATCTGGGGGGCATGATTACTGGGTCGGAGGAGCTGCCGGAACGTGAGGAATCGATCATCCTCAGCTTACGTTCGGGCAATCGTACCGGTCTGCTGGAGCAGATCAATCGATTCATTGAGTGGTTCGAGAAGGAGAATGTGGATCCCGAGCTGGCTGAACGGGAAATGCTCAAGTTCATCTATATAGCGCAGCAAATGTCCAAAGAAGCGGGGACAGACAAGAAGGGAAAGCCCTATGACAATTACAGGCCCCATGTAGAAATTCGGGAGATGATGGCCAAGGGAGAGATGGTGGCCTGGTTCCGTGAACAGATCAAACGCATTGCAGACTCAGTATTGAATATCCGGGAAAACAGCAAACATGCAACCATAGAGCGTGCTCGCGCCTATATGGAGCAGCATTACTCCAAGGATGTCTCTCTGCAAGAGGTCGCGGAGCATATCGGGATGAACTCCAGTTATATCAGCGTTCTCTTCAAGGAGGTCATGGGTGAATCATATATCAAATATTTGACCCGTTACCGTATAGAAGCAGCGAAGTCGTTATTAAATCAGGGGCTGAAGGTGAACGAAGTGAGTGAGCAGGTGGGTTACCATACGTACAGGCATTTCTCCGAGGTGTTCAAAAAATATACAGGGGCCACGCCAGGACAATATAAAGATCAATTAGTCAGTCCCACAGACTCTACCCAAAAAACCGGACATCTATCTAAAGAATAACGCACTGCCAGTCGGAGCGGGAAACAAGTAAGATAAAAGCACAGGGAACCCGGGCTCTGTATGCTAGATCATTATGAATAGTCAGGGGGACAATCGAAATGAATAGAAAAACGATGAAGCTCATCTCATTGCTATGCTGTACGGTGATCCTGGCACTCGCGTTGGCGGCGTGCGGAAATTCAACGAATAATGCAACGAATAATGCAACGAATAATGCAACAACTAATAAAGTGAATACCAGCAGTCAAGAGGTTAAAGAAGAGCCGATCAAAGAAGACCCGATCAAAGAAGTGACCATTACCGTGTTGGTTGATAATACGCAGGATGCGGTAAATGGTGGTAATGCCATCATTGATGCGTTCCAGAAGGTTCACCCGAACATTAAGGTCGAGATGGAAACTCGTCCTGGCGGCACAGAAGGCGACAATTGGGTGAAAACTAGTTTGGCTACCGGCGATATGAGCGATGTATTCTTCTACAACTCTGGATCCCTGCTTCAAGCCTTGCTGCCTGAGCAGAACCTGTTGGATTTGACGAATGAGCCTTTCATGGATAAAGTAATGGACTCCTTCGAATCTACCGTTGCCCAGAATGGCAAAGTATATGGTGTTCCAGTCGGTTCTGCCATGGCTGGTGGCTGGTTCTACAACAAAAAGGTATATGCGGATCTCAGTCTCTCCGTTCCAGCAACCTGGGATGAATTGATGACCAACAATGAGAAAATCAAAGCGGCGGGAATCACGCCAGTGATCGAAACGTTCAAGGATTCCTGGACGTCTCAGCTGATCGTATTGGCTGATTACTACCATGTGCAAGCGGCAAATTCAACCTTTGCAGAAGACTATACAGCGAATAAGGCACATTATACCGATACACCAGCGGCACTTAGAAGCTTCGAGAAGCTTGCCGAAGTATTCGAGAAGGGCTATATGAACAAGGATTATCTAGCTACAACTTTTGATGCAGGCCTGAAAATGCTGGCAGAAGGAACAGGTGCTCACTATCCTATGCTTTCCTTCGCAGTACCTACCATCGAGCAAAACTATCCAGAGCTAATCGATAACATTGGTTTCTTCGCGCAGCCTGGCGACAACGCGAATGATAATGGATTGACGATCTGGATGCCTGGTGCAGCTTATATATATAAGAACAGCAAACACCCTGAAGAAGCAAAGACCTTCCTTGATTTCATTGCTTCCCCTAAGGGAATGGCTGCAATGGCCACAGTATCTAAGCCTACGGGCCCTTACTTGGTGGAAGGTGCTGTGATCCCTGATAATGTAGCGAATGTTGTGAAGGATATGCTTCCTTACTTCGATGCTAACAAAACAGCTCCAGCGCTTGAATTCGTATCCCCGCTCAAAGGACCTAATCTGGAGCAAATCACGGTAGAGGTAGGCGCAGGGATTACTACTCCTAATAAAGGTGCAGATACGTATGATCATGATGTGCAGAAACAAGCGAAGCAGCTAGGTCTTGAGGGCTGGTAATCGCTAAGGCAGATAATGAGGATGAACAATCGGTCCTGCGGAGAATGCAGGGCCGATTAACTTCCTGACAAGGGAGAGAACACGATGACCAAGATATTCAAACGAACGTATTCTTACACGTTTTTGTTGCCGGCTGCTATTATTTATTTCGTTATTTTTTTGTTGCCCACGATCATGTCCTTTTTCTTCAGTATGACAAGATGGAGCTTGATGGAGTGGGAATTTATTGGATTTGAGAACTTCATTACCTTCTTCCAGGAATCATCTCTTCGTATCGGTTTTAAGAATACCTTTATTTATGCTGTTGTTACCTGTTCATTGAAAGTCGTCTTTGGCTTGCTGCTGGGCGTACTCTTAACTTCGAAATTAAGAACCAAGGGTTACCTGAGGTCTGTTATATTCTTCCCAACACTGGTCAGTACGATTGCGGTTGGCATCGCCTTCAGCATGATGATGCATCCAACGAAAGGGCTGATCAACACCACATTGGCATTCTTCGGTATTGTCGGACCGGATTGGCTGGGGAATACAAGTATTGCGTTGCTTTCAGTAGCCTTCGTCGATGTGTGGAAGGGTGTCGGCTTCGCAACGGTCATCTTCATGGCGGGTATTCTTTCGATCCCCGAGGATTATTATGAAGCCCTATCCATTGATGGCGGCAATGCGTGGCATAAGTTCTGGAACATTATCATTCCGCTCAGTCGACCTGCTACGAATTCTGTTATTATCCTGGCCTTCATTGGCGGTTTACGCTCTTTCGACCTCGTTTGGGCGATGACGCGAGGGGGCCCAGGCTTCACAACGGATCTGATCGCCTCAATTATTTATAAGCAATACCAAGGCGGCTTCTATGGTCTAGCCACCGCAGGGAATGTGATCCTGTTTATCTTCGTTTCGTTGCTGGCCTTCCCGCTGTATACGTATCTGAACAGAAAAGAGGTAGACATATGAACACAGGAATTAAGCAGTTTATCCTCGAGGCTTTTGCCGTCCTGTTCACGATCGTGGTCTTCTGGGTTCCCTTCTATTTCGTTATCCTCACCGCTGTGAAGGATAAGAAGGAAGCTTCCTTGCTCGATCTATCCTGGCCTTCTGCTATTCATATTTGGGAGAATATGAAGACCGTCATTACCGTTCGTGATTTCATGCTGATTCGCGCTTTTTATAACAGCAGTATGCTGACGCTCTTCTCCATCATGGGTTTGGTCGTTGTATGCTCGATGGCTGGTTATGTCATGCAACGCCGCACTGATCGATTTACACCCGTATTGAACTTCCTCGTGCTGGCAGGGTTGATCATCCCTCCGGCGATCGTGCCTACGATCTGGGTGCTAGATGGGATGGGACTGTTTAAGACGATGACAGGGATGGTTCTGGTGGAAGTAGCGCTCGGCTTTCCGTTCTGTGTGTTGCTGTACAAGGGCTTCATGGCAACGATTCCCCGTGAAATCGACGAAGCGGCAGTCGTGGATGGATGCAGCGGCTTCAAGCTGTACTATCGGATTATTTTTCCATTGCTGCAGCCCGTTACGGCTACAATCATCGTTATTTCCGCCGTCAACATATTTAATGATTTTGTTAATCCGCTATACTTCCTACCGGGAGCGAAGAATGTAACCGTACAGCTAACGCTCTATAACTTCCAGAGTCAGTTTGTCACGCAGTGGAACTTGCTGTTTATGAATATTTTGCTGATTACGATCCCGCCGTTGATTTTGTTCATGATCTTCAATAAGAAGATCGTCTCCGGTATGACGTCAGGTGCGGTGAAGGGATAAATGAGGCAGGAGAAGACCCTAAGTCAAATAAAGGAGTGGATGAAGCATGGTAGCAGTATCTGTTAGCCGTACATGGTGTGAGTATAAGGAGAATCCGCTCGGGATTGATGTGGCGCATCCTAGATTTAGCTGGCGTATCGAATCGGACCGCAGAGGGGTTGTGCAGATAGCCTATCAGCTGCAAGTAGCCTTGGAGGATGCCGAGTTTGCCGAGGTGTTATGGGATACTGGGGAGGTTCATTCGGATCAATCCATGCATATCGTCTATCAAGGACCTCCGCTAGAGGCACGTCAAGGTTACGCGTATCGTGTGCGAGTGTCGGATGGGGAAGGCTCGTGGTCGGATTGGAGTCCGACAGCGACGTTCGAGACGGGCCTCATGGAGCACGGAGCTTGGACGGCACAATGGATCAGCTCTTCGGAAACAGGTGAGGGTTCTGTGCCTTGTACGATGCTGAGGAAAACCTTCGCAGCAGGCGGTAAGATTAAGCGTGCCCGGATCTATGCTACAAGCTTGGGACTGTACGAGTTGAGGCTGAACGGGGCACGGGTTGGCGATGGGCTGCTTACCCCTGGATGGACTAGCTACCATCATCGATTGCAATATCAGACGTATGATGTAACCCCTATGCTTCTAACGAGTTCGAATACGATAGGCGTTCTGCTGGGGGACGGTTGGTACAAGGGAGAACTCGGATGGGAAGGACACCGGGAGCTTTGGGGTAATCAACGTGCTGCATTGATGCAGCTGCATATTGTCTATGAGGATGGAAACGAGCAAGTCATCCGCACGGATGGATCATGGAAGACAGCGACGGGTCCGATCCTCATGTCGGAGCTGTATCACGGGGAAACCTATGATGCCCGTCTGGAAAAAGAGGGATGGGATCGTGCGGGATATGATGACAGCTCGTGGTTACCAGTTGTTGAGATCAAGCACCGTAAGGATATCTTAGTCGCCCAAGAGAATCATCCCACTCGGGTGATGAATGAGCTTAAGCCGATCGGTTTGTTCCAGACGCCCGTTGGAGACACCGTACTCGATATGGGGCAGAACATGGTCGGATGGATGCACTTCAAGGTGAGGGGTCAGGCCGGGGATATCGTGAAGCTGCAACACTTTGAGGTATTGGATGCCGATGGGAATGTGTACACGGCCAATCTTAGGAAAGCACAGCAGCGTATCACCTATATTTGCCGCGGTGAAGGTGAAGAGCAATATGAGCCGCACTTCACATTCCAGGGCTTCCGATATGTGAAGGTTGAAGCCTGTCCCGGTGAAGTTCGGATGGAGGACTTTACGGGCAAGGTCATTCACTCCGCGATGGAACTTACCGGTCAATTCGAATGCTCGGATCCGCTGATCAATCAGTTGCAGCACAATATCGTCTGGGGACAGAAGGGCAACTTTGTCGATGTCCCGACGGACTGCCCACAGAGAGATGAGCGTCTCGGCTGGACAGGGGATGCCCAGGTGTTTATTCGCACGGCGTCCTTCAACATGAATGTGGCTCCCTTCTTCACGAAATGGATGCGGGACTTGGCCGCGGACCAGCTGCCAGATGGCGGTGTGCCGTTCGTCATTCCGCAAGTGGAGAATAACATTCCGATGCATTCCGCGACGGGTTGGGGGGATGCAGCAGTCATTTGCCCGTGGACGATATATATGTGCTATGGCGATGGACGTATATTGGAAGAGCAATACCCGAGCATGAAGGCATGGATCAATTATATCCGCAGTCAAGGCGACAATGAGTACTTGTGGAACACAGGCTTCCACTTTGGGGACTGGCTGGCGTTGGATGCCAAGGATGGAAGCTATCTGGGGGCTACCTCGAATGATTTCGTGGCCACCGCCTTCTATGCTTACTCCACGAGTCTGCTAGTCAAGGCGGCTGAAGTGTTGCATAAGCCAGAGGACGCAGCCCACTACCGTGAGCTCCATAACCATATCCTTAAGCATTTCCGTCAGGAGTTCGTGACTCCGAATGGCAGACTTTCCGAGGCGACACAGACCGCCTACATTTTGTCGCTGGCCTTCGATCTGCTGGAGGAGAGCGATCGACCGAGAGCCGCACGCACGCTGGCGCAATATTTGGAGGTTCAAACGTTTCCGCCGAAGCCTGAGAAGGAATATGCCCTCCGAACCGGATTCCTGGGTACCCCTTATTTGTGTCATGCCCTATCACAGAACGGGTACCATGACATCGCATGCAAGTTGGTCTTGCGTACAGAATATCCATCGTGGCTGTATCCAGTAAATAAAGGAGCCACAACCATTTGGGAGCATTGGGATGGTCTCAAGGAGGACGACACGTTCTGGAGTGCGGATATGAACTCCTTTAATCATTACGCTTATGGGGCGATTGGCGATTGGCTGTATCAGGTATTGGCCG
>JBBDTA010000059.1:0-7009 GCA_040904605.1 Paenibacillaceae bacterium | reverse complement strand
CTGCGTCATGAAGAACTCTGATGGATTATCAATCGGAATCATCCCCTGCTCGGACATGGAGAAAAAACCAATTTCGCCGGTACTACCATACCTATTTTTCGAAGCAGACAGCTGTTTGAGCTCTTCACCTTCTTGACCATCCAGAATTAGCACGGTGTCTACTAAATGCTCCAGAGCTCTTAAGCCCGCTAATTCATTCTCTTTAGTCATTTGCCCTACCATTATTACTGCTCGAGGTCTATCCGGGTTTTTGGCTACCTTCAGCAACGCAGTGGCGCATTCCATAGTCTGAGTTGGAGAACCGGGTCTCGATGGATATTCCTCTAAGACGAAGGTCTGGATACTATCTATGATAATAACATCCGGATTAATACTCTCGATACACCCGAGAACATTATTCATACTATTATCTGAATATACCCACACATTGTCGTTGATTGAGGAGAGTACTCTGTCTGCTCGATTCTTGATTTGGCTCTCGCTTTCTTCCCCTGAAGTATATAACACGCGAAGACCTTGGCCGGCAACATCCTCTGACACTTGCAGCAGTAACGTTGATTTTCCAGCGCCCGGTTCAGCCGTTATGATCGTAACCGAATCCCTAACGATGCCTCCGCCCATAACTCTGTTGAATTCACCAATCGATGTAATGATTCGATCGCTATTCTTGGAGGTTGTCTCGGAAAGCCTCTTTACAGGTATATTACCTTTAGAGATCGTAATGCCCTTAGGTTTATCCCCCCCGATCATTGATTCCTCTAAGCTATTCCGTTCAGAGCAGTTATTACAGAAGCCTTGCCATTTGGGATGATGATGCCCGCAACCACTGCAGATATATGCTGTTTTTATTTTCAACTTCACACACCCTTTTATGATCTTAGGAAAATATACCCTTTGCCTTAGAATACGTATTCTAAGTATACACGAGATTAATTATGAAGAAAATCCATCTGTGTATAAGATTGCAAGGTAAAAAAACAAACCGGAGCTATTCGCAGCTCCGATTCTGTGATAGATCCTATAAGATTCTCTCTTGTATGTCTGCCTCGCCTCAATTAGAAGGTAAATGTATCTGGATGCGAACCAAAGCGGTGATCCTGATTCAATTCATCAAGTGCAGCTACATCCTCAGCGGATAATTCAAAGTCATAGACATTGGCATTCTCACGAATCCGCTCTGGCTTGATCGATTTTGGAATCGTCAGCACACCCTTCTGTAAGTCCCAACGGATGATAATTTGAGCAGATGTCTTCCCGTATTTATTGCTCAGATCAGTCAAGAGTGGCAAATCAAGATGGCCCTGCATAAGTGGACTCCAAGCGGTAATATAAATATTCCTCGCAGCACAGTAAGATTTAACCTCCTCTTGAGTCAGCAGAGGGTGATATTCAATCTGGTTGACAACCGGCACGATTGTATTATTCGTGAACAGATCATCGAGATGGTGAGTCTGGAAGTTACTAACCCCGATCGCTCTGACAGCACCATCACTATATAGCTTCTCTAATGCACGCCATGTATCCTTGTACTTGCCCTTCACTGGCCAATGCACCAGATATAAATCCAGATATTCTAAACCGAGCTTACGACGGCTTTCTTCGAATGCTTCCAATGTCGTGTCGTAGCCCTGCCGGCTGTTCCACACCTTAGTCGTAATGAACAATTCTTCGCGAGGCACACCGGATTCACGGATGGCTTGTCCTACACCTTCTTCATTATGATAAGCAGCGGCTGTATCAATCGCGCGGTATCCAGTTTCAATAGCAGCCTTGACGGAACTGATCACTTCCTGACCATCCTGCACCTTAAATACCCCTAATCCCAAACGAGGCATCGTAATACCATTGTTCAATGTGACGGTATCCTTAATACTAGTAATCATAGTTATTCCTCCTGAAAATATACTTTAATTTATTCTATCATAGAATTTACATTGTTTAGGTAGGCATTCTTATACATTATGAAGCATCCAATCATAAAAAAACTGCCACAATCACAGAAATCTGCGATTATGGCAATTTGCTTTATACATTATTTCTGTACCGTTACTTCTTTATTATGCTCGACGGTCAACGCGCCATCCTTCTCATCAATTATCAAGGAATGACCTTTAGATATCGTGCCTGAGAGTAACTCTTCTGATAATCGATCCTCGATATGCTTCTGAATCGCTCTGCGGAGCGGTCTAGCCCCATAGGTTGGGTCGTAGCCTTCCTTCGCGAGGAACTTCTTCGCTTCATCCGTTAGAACAAAGTCGATTTCTTGTTCGGTCAGACGTTTGCGTAGCTCTTCGGACATCAGGGATACGATGCGTAGGATATGTGTCTCATCCAGTGAATGGAACACTATAATTTCATCAATCCGATTCAAGAATTCAGGACGGAAGCTCTTCTTCAACTCACTCGTTACTTTGTCCTTCATATTGTTATAATCTTTGCCGGAATCTTGTACTGCTGTAAAACCAAGAGACGAATTTTTCTTGATCATCTCTGCACCCACGTTGGATGTCATAATGATCAATGTATTCCGGAAGTCAACCGAACGACCCTTAGAATCAGTCAATCGTCCATCCTCTAAAACCTGTAACAGGATGTTAAATACCTCTGGATGTGCCTTCTCTATTTCGTCAAGCAGCACTACCGAATACGGCTTACGACGTACTTTCTCGGTCAATTGACCGCCTTCTTCATAGCCAACATAACCTGGAGGCGCTCCAACCAATCTGGATGTGGAATGCTTCTCCATATATTCGGACATATCGATACGGATAACCGCATTCTCATCTCCGAACATCGATTCAGCCAAAGCTCGGGCTAATTCGGTTTTACCTACTCCTGTTGGCCCCAAGAAGATGAAAGAGCCTATCGGACGCTTCGGATCCTTAAGACCTGCTCTTGCCCGACGGATGGCTTTACTAACGGCTACGACTGCTTCATCCTGACCGATAATTCGCTCATGGAGAATACTCTCCATCTTCAGAAGACGATCTGTTTCCTCTTCTGCAAGCTGGCTGACAGGAATACCTGTCCAGCTAGCCACAATCTGAGCTATATCCTCTGTTGTAACTGCGGTATCGGTACGGCCTTGTTTTTCCTTCCACTCGTTCTTCGTACGATCTAGCTCTTCACGCATCTTCTGCTCTGTATCGCGAAGAGATGCAGCCTTCTCGAATTCTTGGCTTTGAACCGCAGAATCCTTCTCCTTGCGTATGTCATCCAGCTTATTCTCAAGCTGCTTTAAATTTGGCGGAACCGTATAAGAGCGTAATCTTACCTTCGAGCTTGCCTCATCGATGAGATCGATTGCCTTGTCTGGTAAGAAACGATCAGGGATATATCGATCGGATAATTTGACCGCTTGTTCAATCGCTTCATCCGTAATTTTCACACGGTGATGTGCTTCATATCGATCACGTAAGCCATGTAAGATTAGAATGGCCTCTTCCGGAGTAGGCTGTTCCACCATAATAGGCTGGAAGCGACGCTCTAACGCGGCATCCTTCTCAATATATTTTCGATATTCATCTAAAGTGGTTGCGCCAATACATTGAAGCTCCCCACGAGCTAGAGCGGGCTTCAGGATATTAGAAGCATCGATCGCTCCTTCAGCGCCCCCAGCTCCGATCAATGTATGCAATTCATCAATGAAGATAATGACATTGCCGGCTTGGCGAATTTCGTCCATAATCTTCTTCAATCGATCCTCGAATTCACCACGATATTTCGTACCTGCAACAACAGATCCCATATCCAGTGTCATCACACGTTTATCGCGTAATGTCTCAGGGATTTCATTATTCACAATCTTCTGAGCTAAACCTTCAGCAATTGCAGTTTTACCAACTCCTGGTTCACCTATGAGGACTGGATTATTCTTGGTTCTCCGACTAAGCACCTGAATAACACGTTCAATTTCCTTAGATCTGCCTATGACAGGATCCAGATTCCCTTCACGTGCAATCACAGTTAAATCTCTCGCAAGACTATCTAACGTAGGCGTACTCACATTCGTATTACTACCATGGTTAGTAGATACGCTCTCACTGCTTCCTAATAGCTGTAGAACCTGCTGTCTAGCTTTGTTCAGACTTACACCCAAGTTGTTCAATACTCGGGCCGCCACACCTTCACCTTCTCGAATCAATCCAAGCAGAATGTGCTCGGTTCCCACATACGTATGTCCTAGCTTGCGTGCCTCGTCCATCGATAATTCGATGACTTTCTTAGCTCTAGGCGTATAGGCAATATTCGTAGGTTGCTCTTGACCGCGGCCTATTAACGATTCAACCTCATCCTGAATTTTCTCCAGTCCGAGTCCTAATGCGATCAGCGCTTTGGCTGCAATGCCTTCTCCTTCACGAATGAGACCCAATAGTATGTGTTCTGTTCCTATATTATTATGGCCTAGTCTTACAGCTTCTTCTTGAGCAAGTGCCAAAACCTTCTGCGCACGTTCTGTAAATCTCCCGAACATCATACTCAAGCACCTCCATCATGTTATTATATTGTTTGAATCAATGTTGCGCTAATCGTGAACGAATTAATTCAGCTCTTCTTAAATCTCTTTCATCTGGTGACAATGCTTCACCAGCATACTGCTGTAAATATCCAGGCTGCGTCATCACCATTAATTCATTCAATGCTTGAGCGTTCGTCTGCTTGAGCAAACCTAGATCAACGCCAAGGCGTACATCGGATAATCTTTGGGATGCTTCTTTGGAATCAATAATCACTGCGTTAGACAGAATACCATAGGAACGATTAACCCGATCCAATGTACGAATTTTTGATTCGGATAGCAGTTTATCTCGAGCAGCTCTCTCGTGCTCAACAATCTGACGAGCTACACTGTATAGATTATCAATAATATCCTCTTCCGATTGTCCCAGGGTAATCTGATTCGATATTTGGAAGAGATTTCCTGTAGCTTCGCTGCCTTCACCATATAAACCGCGAACGACTAAACCGACCTGCGATATCGCTGATAAGATTCGACTAATTTGCTGTGTCAGAACAAGGGCTGGCAGATGCATCATTACAGATGCTCGTATCCCAGTTCCAACATTTGTTGGACAGCTTGTTAAGTAACCTCGATTTTCATCATATGCATAATCCAATTGTGACTCGAAGATATCGTCAATCTGATTACACAAATCCCAAGCTTCCTTTATTTGGAATCCAGGATGCAGAATCTGAATACGTAAATGGTCTTCTTCATTCACCATAATACTGATGGATTCATTCTCGCTGAGAATAACCGCTCCGTTCTTCGACTCATTGGCTAAAGTTGGACTGATGAGATGCTTCTCCACCAGAACCTTCTTCGACAAATCATTCATTTCATCCAATTGAAGTAACTCAAACGCGCTTATCTCATTCAGATCATCGGAATCGAGTAGAACCTTAATACGATTTAATGTTTCCAAAGAATGTTCCTCTGACGCTAATACAGGAAATGGTAGAGATTGGAGATTTCTAGCCAAACGAATCCGACTACTTATCACAATATCTGATTCTGGACCGCTACCTTTCATCCATTCGCTCAATGCTTGATTAAAAAAGCTATCCTGTCCCATACCACCCCTCCTAATCCATATGCTAATATAATGGTTAAGTTTTCTTCTCAAGCTGGCGGATTTGATCTCGAATCGAGGCTGCAGTCTCAAATTCCTCTTGTTCAATACATTCTTTCAATTCTTTCTTAAGTCGATCAACCTCTCGCTTGGCTTGGATATTACTGCCTGATCTTCTTGGCACTTTACCCACATGCACGGTATTACCGTGCACTCTTCGTAACAAGGGATCTAATCGATCTGAAAAGCTTTGATAGCAAGAGCTGCAGCCGAATCGTCCAATTTTACTAAATTGTTCATAAGATAATCCACATTCTTCACAACGAAGTGAAGGCTTGCTTGTCGAATTAAGTGTACTCTGAGATTTGGGGTCAAAATCGAGTAACCCAGAAATCAGATTGTGAATCGAGAAACCATTCGTCGTTCCTGGAATGAACTCACCCTTTTCTCTAGCGCAGCCATCACAGAAGTGAACCTCCGACTTCTCACCATTAATTATTTTGGTAAAATGTAACGTTGCTGCTTTCTTGCCACATTCCTGACATTGCATCACAATCACCCTATTCTAAGTAGAGTACTGGAAAATGTATAAATTGATTAGATTAACTACCTGCTAAGCAGAGAAATAAGCATATTCTTAAGCATAATCGCTCGAACCTGATCACGTAACGGCAGCTTAATTAATAAGGAATCTCTAGAAATGGCTGCCTTCAGTAAATTAGCCTCTCGTGCGCTGACGTATTCTGCATCTTCTAGTTGATAAATCAGACCCTCCGCAGATTCCTGATCAATCTGATCACGGACCGTTCGCAGAATATGCTCTAGAATACCATTCTGTTTGGGCATATCCACTTTTTGTATACGAATATATCCTCCACCGCCACGCTTACTTTCTACGACGAAGCCTTTTTCCAATGAAAAACGCGTGCTAATCACATAATTAATCTGTGAAGGAACGCATTGGAATTGATCGGCCAGATCATTTCGTTGAATCTCTACTAATCCAGAAGGACTGGTGTGCAGAATATTCTTTAGATATTGTTCGATAATATCAGAAATATTACGCATCGATTCACTCCTCCATACAGCATTAGAATAGTTGACTTTGACTATCTTTGACTTTTAATTTATTATACTCGTTATTTATTGATTTGCCAAGTATTCCTTTACATTTTATTAGTGCGCATATTTAAACTATTGTTCGCTGAACTTCTAATATCTATGCATAAATGAATGAATAAGACCCTACCCAATCCTCTCCCATTCTATTATGCCACTTTCGACTTTACTTACACCCAATCGAATTTCTAATCATTAGGTTAAATCTACCCATATATCCGAATATCTTCCAAGTTGATATTTGATATTTACGAACATTTGTACTGACTATGCACTTAACTCAGAAACCCATATAACTAACAGATCATAATGGTGGA
>JBBDTA010000058.1:0-7013 GCA_040904605.1 Paenibacillaceae bacterium | reverse complement strand
TTACCCCGACCGGACTTCCACCGGCTAGTTGTGCCTAGCTTGGCTAGGCGCGCAAAAATGAAAAAAGCCCCTTCATCGCTGAAGGGACGAACGCGCCGTGGTACCACCCTAATTGTATACTGCGAATCGCAAATATACGCTCTAACATAATAACGGACGAATCCGGTAGCCCCTACTCTCCAAGTGCTAGCGATAAACTACTCTCATTGGATTTCAAGGTTCAGCTCAGGAGCGAACTTCGGTAGTTTAATCTCCATGGGGCTCTCAATCAAGGCACCCATTCCCTGTACAAGCAGCACTACGTACTCTTCTCCGTCAAAGCTATTCGATATATGTGCCTTCTTCATGCAGAAGGTATGATTTAAAGCATATTATATGCAAAAGAGCATAAGGATGCAAGTTAACCATTCGGTTATGGTATTATAGCTGTTAGATATATTGAAATCTTATAATGCGAGGAGTTTAACCATGTACAAATTAGTTGCCATCGATTTAGACGACACCTTGTTGAATGATGATATGGAAGTTAGTGAGGCTACGAAATTAACATTAGCTGAAGCCGTTGCCCGAGGTGTTATAATCACATTAGCCACAGGTAGAATGTATGCCTCCGCTGCAAAGATTGCCGAACAGCTTCAATTGAATGTTCCTCTTATTACCTATCAGGGTGCACTAGTGAAGAACTCGCTAGACGGTCACGTTCTCTATGAACGTTATGTTCCACATGATATCACACAATGGGTCTATCATTATTGCGCAGAAAATGGACTACACTTGCAAGGCTATGTGAATGACCAATTGTATGTTAAGGAAGTGAATGAGCAGATTCTCGCTTATTCCAAGTTATCTAACATTCCTTATATCGTTGAGCCGAATTTTGCCTCCATCCTCGCACAGCCACAAACTAAACTACTGATCATCGATGAGCCTGCGAATCTAGATCGAATAGGTGATCATTTCCGCAGTGTCATTGGTACCCAAGCACACGTTACCAAATCGAAGCCTAATTTTCT
The DNA here is from genome assembly GCA_040904605.1 of Paenibacillaceae bacterium. Lineage (GTDB taxonomy): Bacteria > Bacillota > Bacilli > Paenibacillales > UBA4045 > UBA4045. Next base: position 6,000 of record JBBDTA010000058.1, on the reverse strand, counting down.
TGAAATCACGCATACTGAAGGCACCAAGGGTAATGCACTTCGTTTTCTCGCCGAGCATTACGGCTGCTCAATTGCGGCAACCATTGCTATTGGAGATAGCTGGAATGATCATGATATGATAGAGACCGCGGGTCTTGGTGTTGCTATGGCGAATGCCGTACAACCACTGAAGCAAATTGCCGACTTTATCACTACAAGTAATAATGAAGATGGGGTAAAGCTCGTTATTGATCAGTTCATTCTGAACCAGACTTCTAAATAATTCGGGAATTATTTCCTTAGCTTATTGCACTTTCCTCTATCTTCTCGTAGAATATTCCTTGTTAGGTTATATAACACGAATATTGCATGAAGCGGTTAGAGGGAGTGTTCCAGAATGCATTTAGACTTGCAGGCGTTGCTCAACTCACAAATCACACCTTACTTCCAACCCATCATTTCATTACAAAATCATCGTATTATTGGATATGAATCCTTAGGTAGATATATGGTCGATGGGAATCCTGTTAGTCTCGGACCTTTTTTCCACAGCACTCAATATTTAGAGAAAGAACAACTTCGGATTGATCGTTTACTTCGACTATTAGCTATTGACAAGATGGCAAAAAGCCAAGAGGAGAGCCTGTTATTCATCAATTTACGTCCTTCTTGGATTTTTAATGCATATAAAGAATCCGGTATGTTGCCGACCATCCTGTTTCTAGAAGAATCTAAACTTCCGACTCATCGCATCGTTATCGAGATTACAGAAGACGAGTTTCAAGGCTCTTCTCAGGAGCTATCTAATATGGTGAATATTTACCGTCAGAAGGGCTGTAAGATTGCTATTGATGATGTTGGGAGCGGATTTAGTAACTTTGACCGAATTGCATGGATTGAACCGGATATTATTAAGATCGATTTAAAGCTTATGAAAAATAGTGGAGTTCACAAGGGCTACAACGCCTTACTCCGCTCGTATTCTATTCTTGCTGAGCAGATGGGCGCTTCTTTATTGGTGGAAGGCATCGAGACAGAGCACGATTTGCAGCAGGCTGTGGCTATTGGGGCTAGGTATGTTCAGGGCTTTCTCTTCTCTCCAGCCAATGATGATTTCCTGCCTGCAGCCATATTCTCTGATTATATCCATAGCCAATTAACATTGTACGCGAGCGAACAGATTGCCAAGCATCAAGAGCTACATGTTATTAACCAATTATTCGACGTCATTATTGAAACCCCTTATCATACATCTCGTTCCAACAATCCAGATCCCTTCATTGAACAATTTCTGCATCGAATGCCCCTGCGTTGTTTCCGAATTTACCTATGTACGGAGGATGGAACACAGGTCTCCTCCAATTATTCCCGTGATGCACAGAATACATGGCAGAAGGATGAATCATTCCGAGGCGCAAATTGGATATGGCGACCTTACTTTATTCCGAATATCGTTCGGATGCAATATCGATCCTCTCCAACGATGTCACAAATCTATGCAGACTTAGAAACCAACAAAATTATGTATACCTACTCAGGCATGATTCATAATGATCTTTATTTGTTCTTCGATTTAATCGTCTAACTACCACCTACAATTATCCAGTAACTTCCGTGGTTTTTTTGAGTCTAACTTATTAGATTCAAACTGACTATACAGGAGGCTTTTTCATGTATAAACCGATTGCCACAATTCTACTTGTCGCTTTATTAATATCTGGTTGTGCCGCATTAGATGACGGAGCAGAACAGAACATCACTAATAATAAGGCGAATAATTCTACAAATTCATCCCACTCGGACGAAGACCAGCTCCCCATGGCTGCTATAGATCCTCAACAAACCGTAACAGATGTCATCAACCTGTTGAAGGATAAAGATCTCCCTCGATTAGCTGCATATGTGCATCCTACAGAAGGGGTACGATTTTCCCCTTATGGATATGTGAACACGGAAACAGATGTCATCATGCAAGCTAGCATTCTCCAGAATGCCTTTGAGGATGATAGCATCTTGGATTGGGGTAACTATGACGGTAGCGGACAGTCAATTGACTTATCTTTTGCCGATTATTATAAGAAATTTATTTATGATCACGATTTTGTGAATGCAGATCAGGTCGGTTATAATACAATAATTGGTACAGGAAACACTGCTAATAATGCAACGGAGGTTTACAGCGATAGCTACATCGCCGAGTATCACTTCAAAGGGACCAAAGCTAATAATTTTATGGATTGGTCTAGCTTGAGAATTGTTTTGGTTGAGCATAACAGGGATTGGGTAGTGGTTGGAATCATCCATGATCAATGGACGATATAAACTTATTGCTAACGAAATGGAGGGTTATATAATGTCAAATCGCATTTACGATATTGAAGTAACAACTGCTAAGGGTGACATAAAGAATCTTGAGGCTTACAAAGGTGATGTACTGCTTATCGTCAATGTAGCATCGAATTGCGGTTTCACACCACAGTATCAAGGTCTAGAACAGCTAAACCTTTCTTATCGAGATAAGGGCTTACGCATCCTTGGATTCCCTTGTAACGACTTTGGAGCCCAAGAGCCAGGAACGATGGCTGAAATCGAACAATTCTGCAGCGTTAATTATGGAGTAGCCTTCGAGCTATTGGACAAGGTTCACTGTATTGGCGAGGACAAACACCCTTTGTATCAATGGCTTACTGAACATGCGACCCCGACCAATGAAGTCAAGTGGAATTTCGAGAAATTCTTAATTTCACGAGAGGGTGATCTTCTACACCGTTATTCCAGTAAAATCACTCCTGACGATGTGGATTTAGTTCAAGCGGTGAAGGATGCCCTTTAGAACCAAAAACGAGCATGTATCATCGCTCAGTAAACTCTAATCTGCTTGGAATAGACCCACGATTGACCTTGCTGATCGGTGACAGTAATGTCAATCAGCCAAATACCCGCATGATCTAATTGGTCAGTTTCGGCTTGGTATGTATATTCATTAAATCCAACAAAACCGTAATCATTCGTCCCATTCACCTTCATCAGCACAATGACCTCCTTATCCCCATCAGGCTCTCCTGCTAATTGCATGGAAACAGACTTCGGATCCCCTGAATGCTCAGGAAGCCACACACTCACTGCAAATCGATTGTCTCCGGGAGCCTTCGGAGTGATTTCCGCCGTCATATGGATCTCATTGCCCATCACATGCCAGTGCAGAGGCTCGTTCGGAGGATTGGGCTCGGCTGTGGTCAGAAGAGCAGCTAGGCTAGCAATTACAATTAACATCACAAAATCCAGCTTAATCCATGTGCTCACATGCAGAAGACCATTACGAATAAAGCGACGACGAATCCATGTGCCTAATAGGATTACAATGACTACTGCAACCACTTTTATTAATAGCATTAGGCCCCATCGGGTCTCGAATATATAAGAGAGATCTGCCAAGTACATCATCGAATTAACAATACCGCTTAAGACTAATAGGGTAATCGCAATGAGAGATGCGTTCGAGAACCTAAGAATCAGCTTCTCAGCTTCTTGACGATATCGACTCCAGAGTAAGATCAGGTACAATAACCCCCCTGCCCACAAGGCTGCTGCAAGAAGGTGAATGGCTGTAAGGGAAGATATAATGAACCGGTAATTAGATGCTGCTGGGTGACCTATCTGTGTCTTAGTAATAACTAGCGCTAATATCCACACGACGTCTACGAATCTGTTTCTTTGGAGCACACCCAGACCAAGCAGGCTAAGCACGAACAATACAGACCATGAAATACCCGCTGTACTACTTAGCAAGATGTCTTGGACCCTCAGCCAGTCGTCAAAGCCTACTGTTTGTTGAACAAACTCAACTATAACAGCAATTAGGACTAGTAAGTGAATTCGTTGTACCTGTATGATCCAATTTCGGTGCCGACGTGAATCCTCTTCGGATCTCCCTCGACTTAATACCAAATTCCAGATCAACATACCAATAAATAGCAAGAAAATAATAAAATAAACCATGTGCAACAAATCAACAGCTGCTGTCTCAGTGAACACAGATGTCCATCGATCCTGCCAGCTTTGAGCTCCTTCAATGGGTATTACCCCGTAATCTGGCGTTACTTCTATGGGAGCCTCTAGCTCAGCCTGTTCGTCTGGGATAATAGGTGGAGCTTCTGGCGTAGTGGGCTCTACAGCTTGTTCATTCTCCTTCAGAACAATGAAGGCATAATTCCCCTCAACCATATGCCCATCCAGTGAGATGACATGATAATGCACTGCGTATGTACCCTTTGGAAGATCTGGTAAAACCAGTTGAATACTCTTACCCTCAGCACCAATCTCCGCAGGACTAGTTGCAACGAGCTTGCCAATGTCATCTTTGACGACTAAGGTATCCTCCGTAATCGCTTCAAGCTTCTGATTGAATAATAGAAGCACTCGATCTGGAGATTGCTCCAACCGGCTATCCGGTTTAGGATCCATCTCCACCAACTTCGTATGTCCGAAAGCTTGAATAGGTATAAGAGATAGAACAAGAAGACACGTACATAATGTTATTCGTAATCGTCTGAGCACCTTAACCTTCACTCCCACTCACTAATCGGAAAATCAACATAATTGTACTAAAAATCGAAACGTAATGCCATGTCTTGCCGGGAAAGGGCTTGACACTCACTATATATTGATGTATCTTTAGCAACAACAACTACATATTGTGCGAATGGGTGCGTTGACGAGTGTGATAACACTCGTAATTAACGCTTAATAGGGAAGCCGGTGTAATACCGGCGCGGTCCCGCCACTGTAACGGAAGAGCCGCTTCTAGTAGAGCCACTGGTCTTATGACTGGGAAGGCAGAAGCTTGCTATGGAAGCCGAAGCCAGGAGACCTGCCTAATCGCTTACACTGTTGACCTACGGGAGATAGGGAGGTGTTCGTGGAACTTATCTTTTCTTATGATGGTTCAACTCGGGCATTATTACCTTCTCTATCGAAGGTGATGATGTCCTTTTCTTGGTCGGTGTAGTTTTTCTGCCGCTAGCGCAGCAATCAGAAACTTTAAGGAGCTATGAACACTATGGAAATTATTAAGCGTAATGGTCTGAAGGAACAATTAATCTTCTCTAAGCTGAAGAAGGTCATTGATTTTGCATGTGATGGTTATGTTGACTGTGATGCTCTAGAGCTAGAAACGGCACTTCTACCCCACTTTCGCAACCATATTACGACTAAGGAAATTCAGCGCACACTCATTCAAGTAGCCTCCGAGAAAACTAGCGTTGAGCAACCTAACTGGCAATATGTTGCTGCGAAGCTGCTCGTATATGATCTGTACAAGGAAGCAGCGATTAATCGGAAGTATGGACACTTTGCCTATGGGGATTTCTACTCCTTGATTACTTACTTAACGGATAAGGGCTTCTATGGCACGTATATACTCGAGCATTACTCCCGTAGCGATATTAATGAGCTGAGCCAATATATGGTGCCGGAACGTGACTTTCTATTCAACTATGTTGGGCTCAAAACTTTATCAGACCGTTATACGATTCGCGGCCTTAACGAGGAAGTGCTGGAGCTTCCACAGGAGCTCTTCATGGGTGTTGCAATGCACCTAGCTATGAAGGAGAACGACAGGTTGCATTGGGCTAAGCAGTTCTATGACGTGCTGAGCAAGCTAGAGATGACCGTGGCAACCCCAACGCTATCTAATGCTCGCAAGCCATTCCACCAGCTGTCCAGCTGCTTTATCGATACCGTACCGGATAACCTGTGGGGCATTTATAATGTCGATCAAAGCTTTGCGCAGGTTTCTAAGCACGGAGGTGGAATGGGTATATATGTTGGCAAGGTGCGTAGTCGAGGTGCAGCCATTCGTGGTCACAAAGGTGCAGCAGGCGGAGTCATTCCTTGGGTGAAGAATTACAACAATACCGCATTGGCCGTCGACCAGCTCGGTGTGCGCTCAGGTGCAGTAGCTGTGTATCTCGATGTGTGGCATAAGGATATTATGGACTTTCTGAATTTGAAGACGAATAA
>JBBDTA010000057.1:0-7220 GCA_040904605.1 Paenibacillaceae bacterium | reverse complement strand
GCTGTAAATCACCATAATACCGTTGCCAGAATGGCAGACTTGAGCCGATATAGATTTCCCAGAAGCGGGATTGTGACTCATGGATTCCCATGGATGCCCCGCTGCATAATGGTGTTCCAATGAGGTTGGGCGATATATTCTGTTCATACAAGGCATGTCCACATTCATGTATGGTGCCGAACAGGGCGAATGCGACATCGTTCGGTTTAAATTGGGTCGTTATTCGAACATCTCCAGGATTCAAGCCAGTGGCAAAAGGATGCTCGCTTTCATCCAATCGACCTGCTTCAAAGTCATAGCCCAGCTCCTTCAGAATGAATAAACTGAATTCCTTCTGTTTATTTACATCATAATGCTGCTTTAAGAACGAGGTATCGAGCTTATTAGGATCATCGTTCAGTTCATGCACGAGCGGTACCGTATGCTTCCGCAGCTCGCCGAATACCTCATCTAGCTTGGCTACTGTAATTCCAGGTTCATACATATCTAAGAGCGTATTATATTTGTGATCTTCATAGCCCCATAGCTCCACGAATCTCTGATTAAACGCAACTATCTTCTCTAGATATGGCTGGAACATGGCATAATCGGAAGCACGTTTGGCATCTTCCCAGATGGATTCAGCCTGAGAGGTTAACACCACATATTCCTGATACATCTCTGGCGGGATTTTCACACTGCGCTCATATTCCTTCTTACACTCTAGAACCAGCTTACGATCAACCTCTTCCAATTTTTCCAGTTGATCGGTCGGAGTTAACTCCGCTAGGTAGGATCCCATCTCACTGGAGGTAGACAGCTTGAACATCTCTGCAGATAGTGTGCCTATCACCGTAGAACGTGTCTCTACACCCTTTCTCGGGGCCCCAGTGCGCAGATCCCAGTACATAACGGCCAATGCTTCTTCATAGCTCTTGATTTTCTGAACTAATTTGCGGAATTCACTTAACGTATGTTGTTTCATTGGTTCATTCCTCTTTTCGTCGAACATATTAATTTATTAATACCATGATACATGAAATCTTAATATCCATTCAACTTGTCACAAACCTAATTCCGATGTTAAACTTAAGAGCAACAACCAGATCTATAACTCATCCATACCATGAATTGATAAAACCGGAGGATTACCCGTATGATAACAAGACTTTCTGAAATCATAGAATACAATGAAATATTCGTGGAGAACAAATTATTCGAAGAATTTATGACAACACGGTACCCTGATAAACGGATGGTCATCCTTTCTTGTATGGATACACGGCTAGTTGAATTACTACCAAAAGCAATGAATTTAAAAAACGGAGACGCCAAAATTATTCATAATGCCGGAGCGATTCTAACCCAGCCCTTCGGCAACATCATGCGGAGTATTATTGTAGCTGTTTATGAGCTTCAAGCAGAGGAAGTGTTCGTAGTAGGTCATTACGATTGCGGGATGACGGGTATCAATCCGGGTCGTATCACAGATCAGATGATCAAGAATGGCATAGATCCGGATGTGATCAATACACTAACCCACTCCGGTATCAATTTGAACAACTGGCTCAAGGGCTTTGATAGTGTCAGAGAAGGCGTTGAGACCAGTGTCTCGATTATTAACAATCACCCGCTATTGCCACGCGGTCTTCCCGTTCATGGACTAATCATTGATCCAGTAACCGGAAAGCTTGAGATTGTGATTGATGGGTACGCTGATGCGTCTTAGAGAGGATTTCTTCTGAGCCATTCCGCTTGTCGTGTTCGAATGACATCCGAACGGTTACGTAAAGTGTGCTTATTGAGAATGTAAGGCTCGGTGACCTTGTCATCGAGCCTTATCTTTGAAATCCGTTCTTCTAATGTGCCATCAATGAATGGAATGTTCATATCCTGGAATACTAGCTGGGTGTTCCGTTCGAGCGCTATCAATCGTTCGTTCATCAGAAGCTTTAATTGGTCTGCAGCGATACCCAGCTGTTCAAGATCATGGTCGTCTAGCATACGTATGGCACTTGAGAGCATCTTGACAGCACCCTTCCAATTCCCACGGCGATGATGGTACATAGCGACTGCGAGTTGAATCATACCAACCCAGGTCAACCTAAACGGACTTTCTGGGTGTTCCTTCCAATATTCCTCAAGCACCTCATGGCATTCAAAATAATCCCGAGCTCCATGATAATATTCCAAGTATTCGATATAGGCTTGTGGATAGTTAACCATATGAATCATTCCCTTAACATCTTAGTTTGAATATATTTTATCACAATCGAATCATTTCATCATATCATCGGATATTCATGGGAACTTTCGAGGAATATAAACGTATCTGTAATGTTAACCATACTAGACATCAGAAGGAGTAATGAATTACAGTGAAAAGAATCTCTCTACTCGTCATTGCATTAACTGTCGTTTTCTCACTGAGTATATCGCCATTAGCAGAAGCTAAGCGTGGAGGAGGATTCGGCGGAGGCTACAAATCGCCTAAACGAACCTATACCCAAACCCCAGCAAAACCCGCAGATAAGAATGTAAGCAATACGAATCCTGGTAAAAATACCGGTACTACAACTCCTGTGACCGGTAATCGTGGATTTTTCACTGGCGGCGGTTTGATGAGAGGATTGATGATCGGTGGATTGGCCGGACTCTTGTTCGGTACGATGTTTGCTAATATGGGTGCTTTCGGTAACCTACTTGGTCTGCTAGTGAATGTATTTGCCATCTACATCCTATTCATTGTGATTAGGGGTATCGTCCGATATTATTGGAATCAAAGGAAACCAAATCCCAATGATCCCAACAGACGTTATTAAGAGGCGGCCGGATGAGATTGAATGAAGAGGAAATTACAAACGCGATCTGTTTACATTTTGCTTCGCGATTACAGAAAGATCCGTCTGAGGTGGAAGTCCAGTTACTGTGGGATGAAGAGCTTGGGTTTTCTGCTCAGATATGGGTGGGCGAACGAGATCAATTTTTGATCGAGTCCAACATTAATGAAGCAATTAGTCGCTATCTAGTAAACGAACATGGTATTCGAGTTTACCCTGACCAGATACGCCTAGAATTTGATGATGAAATATACGCAGAAATTGCAGTTTGAACGAAAAACGCCAACCCAATTTTTTATCGGGTTGGCGTTTTTTTGCTTCCTTCGGGGAACGAATTTTATTTCCATCGCAACAAATAGCTATTATTTCCGTTTATATGAGTATATTTACTAGATTCAATAAATGAGAGAGAGTGTGATAAAGTGATCAAGAAATCACTTGGATTGCTTGTAGCTATTGTATTATTAGCCCAATTGATGGCTATCCATCCCGCTACTGCTGCTGATTTAACAACCAAATATCGTGTTTATGAAGAGAATCGACCCGTTATGGAGTACGCTGCATTGGCTAAAGCGAAGACTCACGCCGCCAAGCTAAGAAACAGCCATGTTGAGCTCATCTCCAATCGAAGCTGGGTATGGGATAATTTCCCCCGATATCGCGTCTATCAGAACAATAAAACTCTACCCCAATGGCAATTCGCCACCTTGGAAGAAGCCAAGAAGATTGCCAAATTATATAACAACTCTAGTATTCGTGATATGAAATCTACCGGATGGATATGGCATTCCTACAGTATACCTACCCAACAATTCAAATTAATGCAGAATGATACCGTTCTTGCTAGTTGGATATTCAATAATCTGGCGTCCGCTCAGAAGGAAGCAAAGAAGTGGTCCAATGTACATGTTATCGATCTTAGCACTAATGAATGGGTTTGGGACAATATTACGGCAGAGCGTAAAGAACAGCTGCGTAATGGTGAACCCATTTATCGAATATACATAGCTGGTGAAACGCAGGATGATTGGGTATATGGCTACCTTGAAGATGCCATTCATGAAGCTCAGCTTCATGATGATTCCGTCATCTTTCAGATCAAGAAGAATAAAGAGGTTTACAACAATCTTAAGCCTAACGAAGTATATCAGAATAATAGATTGATTAAGAAATTCATAAGACTGGATGACGCCATTCAATATGCTAAGAATTTTACGAATACGACTATCCGCGTCGATCAACGAGACATCTGGAGTAATTACCCTTATTATCAAGTATTCCAGAATGATAAGTTATTACAAGGATTTAGTGATCTTAAAGCGGCTCTGAAGGTAGCTCAAGCCTACGCCAACGCATCGATTGTTACTCTCCACGATGAGATCTTGTGGGATAACAAGCGTGAGTTGATTTTCTTATCCTGGAATGGTGAGTCGAAACCGGATACGATCCGATCTCATGTCACACCATCAATGGGACTTGATATCGTCTCTCCTACTTGGTTCGTGCTAGAGAAACCGGATGGTTCTATGAAGGATACATCCGATCTAGAAACCGTGAAATGGTTGAAGAATCAGTCATTCGCCATTCACCCGCTTGTGCATAATCAATTCGATTCTAATTTAACAACGGCATTCTTGAACGATCCTAAAGCGCAAACTAAGTTCATTACAGCTCTCATAGATAAAGCCTCTCTACTAGGTTTACAGGGCTTAAATATAGATTTCGAGTCCATATCTGGTAAAAATCGAGATGCTTATACGACTTTCATCCGTAATCTTACTGCTGCTGGTCATGCTAAGAAATTAATCATATCTATTGATCTGCCGCGAGGTAGCTTAAGCTGGAATCACCTGACTGCCTTTGATCATGCCAAATTAGCAGAAATCGTTGATTACATCATTACCATGACCTACGATCAACACTATTCCGGCAGCCCAACCGCCGGCTCCGTATCCGGTTTGCAATGGACGGAGACAGGTATCCAAGAATTCCTCTCCTATGGCATTCCTAGAGAGAAATTGTTACTAGGTATACCCTTCTATGTGCGAGAATGGATCTTTGATAGTCAAGGCAAGCTGGTCGGTAATCGTGCTCTTGTGATGAGGGATATCCCCGCACTGATGGCCTCCAAGAAAACAACAGCGGTATGGGATGCATCATTCAATCAGTATAAGATCACGTACACCCTGGACGGATTAACCTATGTATTCTGGTTAGAGGATGAGAAAACCGTTCAAGCACGACTAGAGCTAGCTAAGAAGTATGATCTAGCTGGAGTTGCTGCATGGAGACTAGGCCATGAGTATGCAACAATATGGCAGACTATGATTAAGAATAAGTAGTTTTGACGATATGCATAAGGGCTGTACCAAAAGTAGATCGCCTACTTTTGGTACAGCCCTTATTTATTGTTCATATGATTTTCAAGATAATATGACCGCATATGAGTGCGAATAATGCACTTATCATAGTCCCAATTAAGTATTCTTCCGCAAAATCCTTCTCGTCAAATTGCTTAAATCGGGTCAAGGTTTTGAGTGCACCCACAAAAGCAATTGCCGTGTAGGCACCTTTCACAACTAGAATAACGATGAGCAAACGTTCAAGCATACCTATATAAGTTCCTTTCCTTGCTGAGACAATGGAGTTATCCAATGAGTTTTTCACAAATTTATGTTTAATTTCTTTATTCGATTCCGATAGTTTTGTTGTGATTTCGATGGTTTCTTCCACTGAGAATCCTTTTGTATTATAACCAAGCATCTCCATACTCTGTCTGGAAATTTCCGAGGTATCCATGCTTGCTGCAACTTGGTCGGCACTTGTTAGTGATTGTTGATGTTGATTTGAAGGATAATCTCTTCTTACTGTTTTTTTTCTATTGGGAGTTCTTTTTAGATCCACAAATAAATGATTAATAAACTCTGAACAACAGAAGAGCAATACCACCCCAGTTATTCCAAAACCAATGATTCTCTCATCATTCGTCAGTGTCCATTCTTGTATAAAGAAAAACTCATATATACTTCCCATGAAAGCAGTTATCGAATACGGTTGGACAAGATAATAACAACCAACTAAGATGATAATCAGATGAATGAATTGCGTTACCACAAATAGAACAATTCTGGATTCCTTCGCAAAGAGATTCGATCGAATAGGAAATCCTACTATCCCATGAAGTATAGATATAACTAAAGTTGCTATTATCAGAGAAAGATTACTCTTGAAAAAATAGAACACCAACAATCCCGCTACAACAAACTGAACAGTCCAATTATAAATCGCATAATAACGAAAGCTACCCTGAAACCATCTCCTCCCTTGCAAACAGAAGGATGAGATCAGATGTCCGAGAATGAATACATAAATAAGGTTATAAACCATGATAAACATCCTTTCATTGTAACACCCTAAGACTTATTAATTAAGGAGTTTTGGATAAATACAAGGAGACTCTTTAAGCTATCCTCCGCATCTTTAACTAACTGGTACTCTGATCGTTGAATGATTTTATAAATATTAATTTCCGAGTAGTTAAAATGTGCCGAGATTTCCTTATAATTCAAATGAGGATTATTCTCGATATAGGCAATGACCTCTTTTTGCTTTTTTGTTCTTTTCGCATTTTTTTGGTTTATATATGTAATAAAATGATTAATAGAGTCATAGGGAAATAGGATGTCCTCATCATAAACAAACGTTGTAATATCCTTATTATAGTTGTTAAATTGCCTTGCATTGGATTTGTTCATCTTTAAGAAATGATTTACTGCTCGATAGGCATTTGTTATTGCCGTTCCATAAATCTTATGAATATCTCTCTCATATATATCTTCCATATATCCAAAACCTAGACCGATATAAGCTTTTAATTTATGATACTCCAATAATTCATATAATTGATTATACGCAGAATACCCTTCAGCGAATGATGACATGACCCCTACGATCTCATCGCCATTCTTCAAAGCAAATTCATGGATTATATATGGTTTAAACTTAGCGTTCAGTTGCGTCGAAACTTCCTCGATCGCAAATTTAAGTCTATTATTCCTAACGATTCCTGATTGTTTAATATCCGCAACTATGGCTAAACAGAGTTCTCTATTATTCATGAGTACCTCCCTTCTCTCACATTATAGTTTTTATACGTATTTAAGGCAAATAATATTTTTATACAGTTTTATGGCAGATATTTTTTTTATACATATTTGTGGCATATATGATTTTTATATAGATTTACGACAAATCACATATGCCACTCAAAAAATTACAACATCTTGACCAATTTCTATTCCAGTTCGAATATAATAGCGCAACGATTGGCGCTAAAGTGCTTACCATATTCGCTATTTCTCGAATATTTCACATATTTCCGTGATTAGCGCAGCTTTCAGC
>JBBDTA010000056.1:5554-7233 GCA_040904605.1 Paenibacillaceae bacterium | reverse complement strand
TGAATAGGTCGACGTGATCACAGGTAAAACCGTAAGAAAAACCGCGGAAAAACCGCGGAAAAACCGCGGAAAAACCATCCGCGGTCCTTTTTTTGTGCAGACTTAGTCAGAGTTTACTTTTGACTTAGCATACTTCAATTAACGCTACAATTGGCGTAACTATGCTCTGCAAATTTGCTAAATCAACCCAGATAACCGAATATCGCCCAACAGCGCAAGTTTCGGCGCTATAGCGTTGTTCAGTAGTAGTTGTTGCGCCAAAACTTGCGCTATACGCTCCAAATGTTAATTTTCAATAAAAGTTAATACATATTGTCGGTACTATTGCGCCAACTACTGCGCTTATTCATAACATTTCTATTCTACAAACAAAAGTGAAACCCTTCGATACTCTCAACTATTACATGCTAGCGCGCGGTATAGCTACCTTCAACAACACCCCCATATCCCATCCACTATCGGATAAGTATGGGTTCAACCTCCCTTATGACCTTTAACAGATCCTTCGAGCATTGCTCGTACATTTTTTTGGCTACGGGTTCTTTTGTAGAGAGGCTATACATTTCTAGATCGGCTTCGCACTTTTTTAATGTCGCATATAACGAAGCCTTCTTCTGAGGCTCGGGTACTTGCAGCTTGTCATCGAATAGATCGACGTATAACTGCCCATACTCATCAACCTGACCGAGGTACACATTCTCAATCGCAACGCCCAATTTTTCCAGCTCCACATTCAGCCATTTCCGGTTAAATCCCAGGTTAGCAAGGGGCTCATCCATTGGGTTACCATCCATGATAACCGCTTGAGCCTCTCGTTCTGGGCCGACCTTAATCCCCAAGTGTTTAGCCGTTAACGGTTGGTTTTCCTTCTTTAGCAAGACATTGATATCACCACTCGGTTCCATAATGGCGAATTCTACATCGGCTACTTTAAACGCATTTTTTTTTCGTAGCTGCTCCAATAGCTCATCGGAGGATAATCGTTCCTTCTTCATGTTATCTTCTAGAATTTTACCATCTCTTATGATTACCCTTCCTTTACTATCAATAATATCCCTCGCCGTCTTACTTTTTAACTGTAAAAATTCAATGCTTAATGAAACACCGACCCATACTCCGATTGCAACGATACCAAGGAACCAGTTGGCGTCCAAATCTAAAGAGATATAAGCAGCCAAGCTCCCGAGCGTGATACCGGTTATGTACTCGAACAGAGAGAGCTGAGATACCTGCCTCTTCCCCAATAACTTAGTCATCACAAAAAGAACAACCACGGCTAACAACGTTCTCAAGGCAACTTGCAACCATTCTTGCATACTAACTTCCTTCTTTCCAATTTACTCTTATAACAATTAAAGATACCCATTTCAATGATCCATTATGTAAATACCATATAACTGTTCGCGTAATGTATGTTATGTAAGCAAGCAGGATACATTATGTTCGCATATCAAAGAGGAGGTGAAATCATAATGACAGTCGCTTCTCAAGTGAAAACATGTGTGGCATCTCTGAAGGGTGCTCAAGCGAGCCTTGAACAATTTGCTCTGGAAACGCAGAATCAAGATGCTAAGACGCTCTTCACGAATGCAGCCGCGCAAACGAAACAAGTTCTGCAGCAAGTGGAAAGCCGCGTACAGCAACTGGAGAATGAAGAACCTCAATATAAAGGGTTTTAA
>JBBDTA010000056.1:0-5454 GCA_040904605.1 Paenibacillaceae bacterium | reverse complement strand
AAAAAGATCAAACCCCATCCATTTGGATGAGGTTTGATCTTCTACACTCTATCACTCATGATTATCCCTGCTGTTTCTTCAATGGCCTTGTTGGTTACATTGATGACCCTACTCCCCAATTGCTTCATAAGCGCTTCGGCATATTCCAACTCCTCAACAATTCGTTGAAGACTCGCGTATTTCGAATTATTGGGTAGCCCCATCGCCTTCAATCGCTCTAACCGGATATTCAGAATGTGCTCGGCATCCATAGTCAGACCAACGATACGCCTGCCTGACATGTTATATAATTCCGCAGGAAGCTTGACTTCAGGAACGAGCGGCAGATTAGCCACTTTGATTCCTTTATGTGCTAGGAATATGCTGAGTGGAGTCTTAGAAGTACGGGAAACCCCGATTAAGACAAGATCAGCTAGAATCAATCCCCTAGCATCCTTGCCATCATCAAATTTTACAGCAAACTCAATGGCTTCTACTCTTCGAAAATACGCTTCGTCCATTCGGTGCAGAAGTCCTGGCGTTCGATTAGGTAAAGCATGGAATGTATCCATGAACACCTGCATCATAGGACCCATAATATCCACAGCACCTACACCAAGGCGTATCGCTTCTTCCTTCATCATCTCACGAAGCTCCGGTTGGACAAGTGTATAGGCTACCATTCCACCATCCTTCGCTGCATCCGACATTAGAGCGTGAATTCCCTCTTCATTCTGGATTGAGCCTATTCGCTTAATGATAACGTTTTTGGCATCAAACTGCCGAATCGTTGCCTGCACGACTGCTTCTGCCGTTTCTCCTACGGAATCAGAACACACGTAAATGTGTTTTTGCTGTTCATTCTTCAATTCACATATGCCCCTCTCATTAAGGCTCTAAAGCTAATTCCAACATGGTTCTCGTTAAATTAGTCTTGGTGATCCGACCAACTACTTCAAATCTAATAGGCTTACCTACAGATTCCGAGGCAATAACCACTGGGAGGCTATCTATCTGATGACTAATCAATCTGCGTGCAGCCTCGAATACAGAATCATCGGGTCCAATTGTAACAATATTCGGTTGACGAGTCATGACAAGGCTAATAAGCATGCTCGGGGCGTTAGGATTTCCAAGAGTAACTTTAAGTAAATCCTTGCGTGAGACGATGCCAATTAAGGAGTCTTCAGAATCTATGACCATCAAACTGCCCACATTCTCGAGGAAGAGCGTAACCACTGCATCATGAATCGAAGAGGTATCCCTGACGACTACAGGGATACCTTGAATATCCTTAACCTTTAGCTCGAGCAGCTTCCGATTCAGCCTATTCTCAGGTGTAATTGCCTCGCCAAGAAAATATCCGACCTTCGGCTTGGCATCGATGTATCCCAGCATGACAAGTATCGAAAAGTCTGATCGGATCGTTGCCTTGCCAACACCAAGCTTCTCAGCTATCTTATCACCGGTTATTGGTGCATAAGCTCTTACATATTGTACAATTTCTAACTGTCGCGAAGTAAGCTCGATGGAGATCACCTCCCTGCAATTAATCGTGCTTGTGCAGCTGCAACTCTAGCCATAGGTACGCGGTAAGGTGAACAGCTTACATAGTCTAGCCCAGCGGAGTGGCAGAACTGAATCGATTGCTGATCCCCGCCATGCTCACCACAGACTCCTACCTTTAAATTCGGCTTAATCTCTCTACCTCTTGTCACTGCCATCTCAATAAGTTGGCCGACGCCGTCTCTGTCCAATACCTGAAATGGATTATTCGGTAATATGTTGTTATCGACGTAATGCGTTAAAAATTTCCCTTCAGCATCATCTCTGCTGTACCCAAATGTCATTTGCGTTAAATCATTGGTTCCAAAAGAAAAATAATCAGCGTATTCGGCAATCTGACCCGCTGTGAGCGCGGCTCTCGGAACTTCTATCATAGTGCCGACCTTATATGATATTGAATTCCTCAGATCACCCAAAACCTCGATAGCAACACGATCAACTAATTCACGAAGAATTTTCAACTCGTTCACATGCCCTACCAAGGGGATCATAATTTCTGGCAGAACATCAATCCCCTTCTGCTTACAGCTCAGGATTGCTCTGAATATGGCCTCCACCTGCATATCATAAATGTCTGGCAGCACGATTCCCAGACGGCAGCCACGCTGACCGAGCATTGGATTCATTTCATGCAGAGCACGTACTTTCCGGATCAGCTTTTCTACTTCTTCATCTTTACCTTCTGCTTCCCTATGACGTGCTAACAATTGTTCTAAATCTGGTAAAAATTCATGAAGTGGTGGATCAAGCAATCGAATATTCACGGGAAACCCTTCCATAGCAACGAATATACCTTCGAAATCAACCTGTTGCATAGGTAAGAGCTGCTGTAATGCATGCTGGCGTTCTAGTGAATTCTCCGCTAATATCATATTCTGTACAACAGGTAGTCGTTCAGAGGATAGAAACATATGCTCCGTTCTACATAAGCCTATACCCTCCGCGCCGAATTGTCTAGCCTTCAGGGCATCTTCTGGGTTATCTGCATTCGTTAAAACCCTTAAGCTGCGAATCTCATCTGCGAATTGAAGTAATTGTGTAAGCTCATTAGTCATCTCCGGTTCCTTCAACGTAACTGTACCAAGGATGACCCGTCCTGTTGAGCCGTCTAGTGTAATCCAATCCCCTTCACATACGATCCGATTATCCGCTTGGGGATCCCTTTCATTCTTCAGCACAAAATATCTTCCTTGCGTATCAATGCTTATCTCTTCACAACCACAGACACAAGGCTTGCCCATTCCTCTTGCAACAACTGCCGCATGACTGGTCATTCCGCCTCTACTGGTTAGAATACCTTCCGAAGCAATGACACCATGTATATCGTCGGGACTCGTTTCTGTGCTGACGAGAATTACCTCTTTACCCGCGCGGCTCCAGTCTGCAGCTGTATCGGCATCGAACACAACTTGCCCGGTTGCTGCTCCTGGAGAGGCCGGAAGCCCCTTAGCAATAACATCCAAATTCGCCCGAGAATCTATAGCTCGATGTAAGAGCTGATCCAGATGCTCAACTTCAATACGTAGTAAAGCTTGTTCCTTTGTTATGATTTCCTCACGCACTAAATCTACCGCAATCTTAATCGCCGCTTGAGCCGTACGTTTGCCATTCCGTGTTTGTAGAATGAATAATTTACCTTGTTCTACGGTAAATTCGATATCCTGCATATCCTTATAATGAAGTTCAAGCTGCCCAGCTGTTTGCGATAATTGTGAGTATATATTGGACATCTCTTGTTCTAGTTGATAAATCGGTAGAGGTGTTCTTACACCAGCAACTACATCCTCACCTTGTGCATTCATTAAGTATTCACCATATAGCTGCTTCTCACCTGTTGACGGATTACGGGTAAACAGTACCCCTGTTCCACAATCCTCACCCATATTGCCAAAAACCATAGATTGGATGTTTACAGCTGTACCTTGCTCATCTGGAATATTGTATACCTTGCGATATACAATGGCTCTCTGATTGTTCCAAGAACGAAATACCGCCTCGACTGCTAATTGAAGCTGCTCATATACATCCTGCGGGAATGTGATGTGGGCATGCTGTTGAATTAATTTCTTATATTGCTCAATGAGCTCCATCCATGCTTCCGCCGTAACATCTCGATCCTGCAGGAAACCATTGTTTTCCTTCAATTGGTGAAGCAGATTCTCAAAATGAATTGATTCTACATCATATACAACATTCCCAAACATCTGAATAAACCGACGATAACAATCGAAGGCAAAACGTGCGTTTTGGGTCATTGCAGACAGGCCTAATACGGTTTCATCATTTAACCCTAGATTAAGAATAGTATCCATCATTCCTGGCATTGAAGTAATAGAGCCTGATCTTACGGATACAAGCAGTGGATCATGCACATCTCCAAACCGTTGAGATTTGCTCTGCTCCACAATGTGCAGTGCGGCATGAATTTCTTCGAACAGGCTTTCAGGTAGTTGACGTTCATTCTTATAGTAAGCTCTGCACACATCCGTTGTGATGGTAAAGCCCGGTGGTACTGGAAGTCCAGCCCGAGTCATCTCAGCAAGATTGGCCCCCTTACCTCCAAGCAATTGCTTCATTCCAGCATTACCTTCGTGAAAGGATAATACGCGTTTAGTATTCATCTCTGATCTCTCCCTTGGCATCACGTTGTTCTCGACAATCATCCTGATCACATTCGCTATAATAAATGACGACATTGTCAGTATCGAGTGTATCTAATATAGAGTTACAATATTTGCAAAGAATGACACCCAGGTGTAGTGGATTATTGTGCATTAGCAATGCTCCTCTCCCTTTCTCCCCTTCGCTCTTTTACCGTTCGCGCCAAATCCATAACCCTACATGCATAAGCCCATTCATTATCATACCAAGCCAGCACCTTAAGCTGATTTCCTGAAACCATTAACGACAGTCCATCGATAACTGCTGATTTATTACATCCTATATAATCGGAAGAGACCAATGGTTCCTCCGAATAGTCAACATAGGAAGACATCGAACCTGCCGACGCCTTTTTAAACACTGATTTCACCTTGTCTTCAGTGATTGCCCTGTCAACTTGCACGGTTAGATCTATTAGAGATACATCAGGTGTCGGAACCCGAATCGAAAGTCCTCTGATTGTGGAAGCCAAGTGCGGTAAGACATCGATTAATGATTTGCCTATTCCGGTCGTTGTTGGCACAATAGATTGGGTACATGCGCGTGCTCGACGTAAATCTTTATGTGGATTATCCATATGTCTTTGATCACTCGTATAGGAATGAATTGTCGTCATCCATCCTTCCTTTACCCCAAAAGCTTGATCGATAATATGTAGCACCGGGGCAACACAATTGGTCGTACAAGAAGCTGCTGACAGTAGAACATGCTTGCCAGGTTCGTATTGATGATCATTAACTCCCATCACTACCGTTAAATCCATTTGCTTACCAGGAGCCGTAATGATAACTGTTGATGCACCGGCTTGCAGATGGTTCTGCGACCCTTGTCTGTCATTGAATTGACCTGTAGCATCGATTACGGTATGAATGCCTGCACTACCCCATGGAATCCGAGCCGGATCACGTTCATAGAACATTCTGATCGCTTGTCCATTGATCATTAAATTACCATTATCACTGCTAACTTCTGCATCCCAAGTCCCATGAACGGAATCATATTTCAACAGATGCACAATCGTCTCAACAGGGTATGCACTATTGATCGCTTTAATAGGCATGTTGCTCCCAGCGGCAAACGCATTTCGTATGAGTAGTCTCCCGATTCTTCCCACACCACTTATGCCTATACCCATATTAGCCTCCTGCAAGTAAAATTAATTTAATATATAATATATACCATATAAAATTATAAGACACAATATATAATATAACTAATTATATATTGTGTCTTATATGTTGTTTTTTG
>JBBDTA010000055.1:0-7374 GCA_040904605.1 Paenibacillaceae bacterium | reverse complement strand
GAATAACGGTGTCCACACGGGTCTGCTGCAGCATGATTTCTGATACCCAAATCCGGTAAGGATCCTTATTCTCTCGCCAAGGCAAGCTACGTTGATGACGAAGAAACCACCCTAATAAGCGGCTACTGAAAAATAATTGATTGTCCCTATCGCTACCCATATTTCGTTCCCCGCAGTTCTGTATGTGTATAAGTTTGGAATATTGTAAGAAATGTGATACAAATCATAATGAAAAGCATTTGAATTAAGCATACTATAGAAATATAAGATTGGACATCGGTCTAATATGACCATGTCCTCCATTCTATCAGAAAAGGGTGATTTCATTGAAAAGCAAGCTACTTCTATTATCTATGATTGTTACCATCTCCATCGTTCTCACTGGTTGTGGTGCCTCCGATAATAATGATGCAACGAACAACACACCTCCCGCAGCAGACAACGGAGTGACAACAGCAGCGAATCCTGAGACTCTCTACAAGCAGAACTGCACGAGCTGCCATGGTGTTAACTTGAATCAGATGAAGAATGCGGATTTGACCACTGTTGGTTCCAGATTATCTAAGGATGAAATCGCAACGAAAATCGCCAAGGGCGGCGCCGGCATGATCGCTTTCGAGCAGAAGCTCGATGCGAATGAAATTGACGCATTAGCCGACTGGTTAGAAGATAGGAAATAATTTCATACACACAGATAAGAAGGTACATGAGCGATTATGCTGATGTACCTTTTGCATCCTATGACTCGCTATTATTGATCCTCAAGCTCCTCCCATACCACGAATGCACTAGCCATCTTGCTGCTGTGTGTAATGCTCAGATGGAAGATGGTGTTATCCCCACACTTAGCAAGGTTTCGTGATCGCTTGGATATTCGGCATAGAGGCTTTCCAGCCGCATCGGGTAATATCTCAATATCCTGAAAGCCTAACCGTTGTCCAATTCCACAGCCCATAGCTTTGGATACCGCTTCCTTAGCAGCGAATCTGCCCGCGATAAACTCATACAATCGACCTCCACGCTTGTCGGCATGTTCACGTTCAGCAGGAGTCAACACTCGTGCTAGAAATCGATCAGCGGATTCATTCAACAGAATAAGTCGAATTCGATCTATCTCAACAATGTCCGTTCCGATTCCTCTAATCATGGTCGGCGGTCCTCTCGTCTATGGTACTGAGTCGGCTGATGCTCATGCAAACTCAGATCCCTGGTATTGTCGTTCTTTTGTGCTCCGTGTGCATGTACTGCTTCTCAAGCTTCTCCTGAATTTTCGGATCAATCGTCTTCCCTTCCAAGTAATCGCTATTCTGCTCGTAGGTTATTCCTAGTTCGCCCTCGTCGGTCTGTCCTGGCCATAATCCGGCCGTTGGCACTTTGTTGACGATCTTCTCCGGTACTCCTAGGCGTGTTCCAAGCTGACGAACTTGACGTTTGTTCAATGAGCTAAGTGGTGTAATATCTACCGCACCGTCACCCCACTTCGTATAGAAGCCAGTTATGGCTTCAGAAGCATGATCGGTCCCAACTACGAGTAGATTAAGGTCGAACGCAAGGGCATATTGTACAACCATCCGGGTTCTGGCCTTCACATTACCTTTACCTCCGCGACTTATATGAGCGTGTACACCGATAGATTTAAGCGCAAACTCAGCCTCCAACGTAATCTCATCAACGGCTTCCTCAATATTCGTCTCAGCTGTCTTCAGATCTAGCGCCTTGGCAACCGCATAGCTATCTTCGATATCCTCTTGTTGTCCGTATGGCTGGAACACCCCAAGTGTCGTGTATTCCTTGCCCTGTTCCGTGGTGAGCTCATCCGTAGCTTTCTTGCATAGAGCCGCGGTTACTGCACTATCAACACCACCGCTAACAGCGATAAGCAGCCCCCGAGTATTCGATTTAAGTACATATTGCTTCAGAAAATCAACCCTGCTCCTAATTTCGCCATCGACGTCAATCTGTGGTTTAACCCCGAGTAATGCTATGATTTCCGACTGTAAGCTCATGATTCGTTGCCTCCGTGTGCCGTTTTCTTATTAGTATAGACTATGGAGCGAATAGTTCAAGCTGGAATGGTAGATTTCCTGAACATCCTTTGGTAGTACCGCAATAAAGAGGCTACCCTTTCTACCCCCGCAAAAAAAGCCGCATGGAAGGTATACCTAGATTAGGATATACCACCCATATGGCTTGACACTCTCAATAATGGCTCATTAGAACAAAGAATCATCTACGATTACACGCCATTAATTCGTTTGAAACTTTCCAACTCTCGAGTATGCCTCAAGATCAAGAAACAAATGTGAATTTGAATGATGCTGGAGAATACTCGCCGGCATCGTATTCACAACTGGTCCTTTGATCATTTCAAATACAGCATCCGACTTATTCATCCCATTCGCAATCAATAAAGCGATATTAGCATTGAGGATATGTTTGATTCCTAACGTGATCCCTTTTGATAACACCCGTTGTTCCTTGAAATATTTTTGTCCTACTGTGTTGGTCACGGGGTCTAACTCAGAAATATGAGAGAAAGAATCAAAGGATACACCTGGCTCATTAAACCCAAGATGCCCGTTGACTCCTAAACCTAACAGAATTAAATCCAAGCCCCCATGCTTCATGATCACCGCATCCATTTTCTCGCATTCCGCTTGAAGATCGTCCGCTTTGGCATTGAAAGAATGAACTTGTGACTCTTGAATACCTGCTGGTATATAAAATTGATTATAGAGGAAATGAACACAGCTACCCTCATCCTCACGACCCAGCCCTTCCCATTCATCCAAACCAACGAAGGTGGACTGGCTAAAGTCTACCCGGTTTTCCTTTACCGCTTGAACAAGCAATCGAAAAGTTTCCTTAGGTGTGTCGCCACCGGGTAAACATAGAAGGGAATCCGGTTTAGTATGAACAGCTTGGATAATCCGTTCGGCTGCCTTCTGAGACATTTCCTCATAATCTTGTAATACACTAATATTCATCATCTTAATCCGCCCCTTATTCACTAGTTATTCTTTAATTCCTCCCGCTGCCATCCCTTGAACCAGAAAACGTTGGAAAATCAGTGCGATGAGTAGAGGAGGTAACGAGGCCAATACACCGCCGGTTGCAATCATTCCATAGTCGACCACATTCTTACCGCTGAACTCAGCGATCGCCACAGAAATCGTCTTGGCTTCAAGAGAAGAAGTGAATAACAAGGCATAAAGAAATTCATCCCAAGATAACAGAAAAGCCATAATACCAGTAGCAATCATTCCGGGTCTGACAATCGGGAATATGACGTACCATAACGTCTGCAATCGCGAACATCCATCCAATGCAGCGGCTTCATCAAATTCTTTGGATATTGTTGAGAAATAGCTTTGCATGATCCAAATGACGAAGGGAACAACAAAGGTCAAATCCAGCATGATCAAGGTCAGTTTAGAATCTAAGAGATGCAAATCGCTGAACAGCAAATACAACGGGATAACGATAACAACCGGAGGAATCATATACGTGAACAAGAACATGTATACGGTGCTTCTTCTAAACCTGAAGTGATACCGCGCAACGGCGTATGCCGCCAATCCCCCGACGATCAGAGCTATCACCGTTACACTGGAGGCAACGACTAAGCTGTTTAACATGGCCATTTTGAATGCATAAGCGATGTCATTATTCGGATTTACAAATATATCTTTATAGCGATCGAAGGTGATATGTTTAGGAATCCAGCGTAGAGGTGTGGTCGTTAGATCCTTCTGAAAAGAAATGCTTGAAATAAATAACCAAATGAATGGAGCCAAGGTGAATATAGCGACCAATGCAGCAAAAATATACTGTAGGGCACGAAAGCCTTTTCTCCTCATCCTAGATCATCTCTCCTTTCTTCATAGTCCTCACATAAGTAAAGGTAAGGAGAGCAATAATCATTGCGATTAAATAGGATATCGTAGCGCCTTGGGAATATTGAAGTCCACTAAACGCTTTGATATAGGCTTGGTAGGTCAATACCATCGTACCATTCGCTGGTCCACCTTGCGTGATGGCATAAATAATATCAAACACCTTGAACGTCTCCATCGTTCTAATGACGATAATAACTAGTATTGTGGGCTTTAAATAGGGCAAAGTTAATATGAATAATCTCTTGATCATACCTGCCCCATCCACATCAGCCGCTTCGTATACAGATTTATTGACCATCTGCAATGATGCTAGTAAGAAAATCACAACAAGCGGCGTCATCTTCCAAACGTCAGCCATGATCACCATATTCATCGCCAACCAAGGGCTATTTAACCAGGAACGATATTGGTCAATAATATGGAGTTGTGTCAGAAGCGCGTTTAAAGCTCCGTATTCACTATGGTAAATCCACTTCCACATAGCCCCGTTTACGATCGTTGGAATCGCCCAAGGTAGAATGATAATCGATTGAAGGAATACTTTTCCTCTGAAATTCTCATTTAATAGAAGAGCAATAAATAAACCCAGGATCAATTCAATGCCTATCGACACACCGGCAAAATAGGCAGTTCTACCTGCGGCAGCCCAAAAATCTCGATCTGTAAGGGTACTCACATAATTTGATAATCCGACATAATTGCCAGGGTTCCCCATAGACAAATCCATATCTTTTAGACTGTATAGAAACGTCTCGATCAGAGGAAACAGCACGATTCCGAAGACAACAATGATTGCCGGAGATATGATTAGCCATGCGAATTTTGCATCGCTTAATTTTCTCTTCATGATGTACCCCTTTCAATAAAGAAGAAAGGGGAGCACTCGGCCCCCCTTGCTCTCTTACTTATTTGCAAGTTCTTCCGCTTTTTTCTGCAGTTCGTTTAATACGTCTTCCGTTGATTTTTTACCCATGAGAACCTGTTGAATACCCACTTGAAGCTCATTGGAGAAACTGCCATACCAAGGTACTTGCGGGCGG
The DNA here is from genome assembly GCA_040904605.1 of Paenibacillaceae bacterium. Lineage (GTDB taxonomy): Bacteria > Bacillota > Bacilli > Paenibacillales > UBA4045 > UBA4045. The sequence goes on along the minus strand of JBBDTA010000055.1, from coordinate 2,435 downwards.
TTCGTCAAATAGTCATATTGCACTTTGGAAGCTTCGACCACATCTGGATTCGTAGTGATGACTTCCTCGTCCTTATACAAGGACTTCCAAATTGGCAAAGCACTCTTCGCATATTTCTTTTGAACCTCTTTAGAGGATAAATATTCAAGGTATTTCCACGCCTCATCCGGGTTTTTAGTGCCTGAGGTAAGCGAAAGTCCCATACCCCCGTTTACGGATGCACTGACTACATCGCCATGTCCCGGACTTGGTACGATACCAACTTGGCCAGCAACTTCTGATTCTGCAGGGTCATTAGCCAAGGTATACATATATGTCCAATTCAAAGCGAAGGCTGCTTTACCACTTGAGAATACACCACGCACATCTTCTTCTAGAAACTCAGTGGAATTCGGATTAGTAATACCATCCTCTAACGTTTGAAGCATGAAATTCATTGCTTCTTTGTTGCCTTCATCGGTTAGCGATGGTTTGCCATCCTTAATCATTCCACCACCGAAGGTTGAAGACAATGATGTAAAGTCACATACGAGCGCTTCCGATTGTTTCCAACTCCAAACGATTGGATATTCCACTAACCCTTGTTCTTTCATCGCTTTAGCTTGTTCCGCTAGTTCATTCCAGGTTGCTGGTGGATGATCAAACCCAGCTTTCTTCAAAATTTCTTTATTGTAGAACAGGAACTTGGTATCGTTCAACCAAGGCAACCCATAAAGTTTGTCTTCGAAAGAGACTGAATCTAATGCACCGTCAAAAATATCCTCACGATCCGATTTAGACAGTTTATCCGTTACTTCTTTCACGATGCCGGCTTTAGCGAACTTCGCCGTCCACGGTGCATCGATTGCAACCACATCGTAGCCTCCGGTTGGTGCGCCAGTTAATATCTTTTGCTCCAACGATTCGTATGGAACAAACGTCGTTTTTATTTCAATATTCGGATTTTTCTCCATAAACTCATTCGTTATTGTCGTAACGTCCTCTTCACTATACCCTGCTTGTTTCATGAAAAGTGCATTAATTACAGTGGTCCCACCCTCGGATGCTTGATCATTCGAGTTTGAACCGCAGCCTGCTAATACCCCGATAATCAGTGTCACCATTAATATCAAAACTAAAAATTTTTTCATGGACGATGTCCCCCTTTGTTTAATTCACTTCTTGTATTTTTTGAAAAGCATATGCGATAGCACCCAATCCACCAGCATCTGTTCCAAGAACGGCTAGCTCGATATCTGGATGGTTAGGGGTAAAACTCAATACGTTCTTTTTAATTTCAGCTATAACGATGGACATTGATTCAGAGACGCCACCGCCAATAATAATCTTCTCGGGATTTATTAAACTGCATGCATTGGAGATGGCGATAGATACTTGCAGGATGAATTTTTGAATAATAGCCACCGCAGCGGGATCTCTCTTCTCATATTGCTTAAAAAGCTCTATAGGGGTGTACCCATGCTTGGAAAGACCTGTTCCGGAGTTTTTATTCTCAAATGTCCCAAACTGCCCCGGTTTATTCCCCAATCCGTTCTCAACATCCTCCACATCGATGAAATATCCGATCTCGCCCGATGAGAAATTGTGTCCTTCTATTAACTGCCCATTGGAAATAATCGCCGAACCCACTCCAGTGCCAAAAGCGACAAACAGGATATGATGAGACTTGTCTCCCGATCCTAACCATCTCTCCCCCAATGCGGCACATCGAACATCATTATTGATAAATACGGGGAAATTAAATTGCTTTTGCATCATGTCTCTCAGGGGTACATTCCGCCACCCTAATGCCGGGGCATCAACAACTTCGCCAGTTATAGTGTTAGTTATCGAAGGCACTCCCACGCCCATCGCGATAATTAATTGCTCATCCACCCCTGATTTTTTAATACTCTGCTTAACGATGGTGATGATTTCGTCTGCATCGGATACGGTTTTAAACTTTTCCTTGAATACAACCTCACCATCCCAGTCCGTAATTACTATGAATATCTTAGTTCCTCCGATGTCCACCCCCACACCATAAGCCGATTTGGGATTGAAACCTAATTGAATTCCTCGACGTCCACCCTCTTTCGTGGAATTACCAAAACCTTTTTCGATGACCACTTTTTTATTCAATAGATCATCAACAATAGCTGATACAGTAGAACGGCTAATCCCTAATTTTTTAGAAATTGCAGCTCTGCTAATCGGCTGCTCGGAACGAATTAACTGCAAAACCAGTAAAAAATTGGAATTCTTTGTCAGTTTGGAAATCGCACTCTTATCCATTTTTATATTCCTTTCAACTATCCAGTTTGTTTGTTTGCATGCAAAACAAACTATATTTTTATATTAATGCAAGCGAATTCATTTGTCAACTCCCCTAATTAATGTAATCCCCTTTTCAAAGAACATAAATAAAACCCTTGATATAACAGCAAATTTGCTGT
>JBBDTA010000054.1:0-7383 GCA_040904605.1 Paenibacillaceae bacterium | reverse complement strand
CATATGCCTGCGCAGATTCAACAATATTGTCGGGATTCCAGTCAGTATGTGCCTGATACGCCGGGTACTATTATGCGTTGTATTCTGGAGAGCTTAGCTCTGAAGTACCGAGTCGTCTTAGAATGGACAGAGCAGCTGTCAGGGCAGCGATACACAGGGCTTCATCTTGTTGGAGGCGGCTCCAATAATGAGCTCCTCAACCAATTCACCGCGAATGTGATCGCACGTCCGGTGTGGGCGGGACCAACCGAAGCTAGTGCTATAGGGAATTTAATTGTACAATGGATAACATTGGGTCATATGTCAGACCTGAATGAGGCACGTTCCATCATACGTCAATCGTTCCCGATTGAAACTTACGAACCACGAGATATTGAGCAATGGACTATGGCTTATGATAAGTTTCGAATGGTGACTGGAAGTAAATTAGAATAGAGGGAATTGGAATGCTGATAGCAGAGAGATGGCAGAAGATTATACAGCTGGTCAATGAACGAGGCAGCATTCGAGTGACAGATTTAAGCGTGCTCTGTGATGTCACAGAGGAAACCATTCGCCGCGATCTAGATAAGCTAGAGAGTGACGGGAAGCTGATACGAAGTCACGGCGGAGCAATCAGTGTGCGGGAGATACATGCGGAAATCCCTTACTTCGAGCGGGAAACGATGAATGAAGAGCAGAAGCGTAATATCGCTCGTGAAGCTGTGAATTACGTAGCCGATCATGATCGGATCATTCTGGATGCCAGCACATCTGCTTGGTATATGGCTCAGCATCTACCCAACCGACCTCTCATCGTTATTACCAATTCGCTGAAGGTTGCCATGGAGCTAAGCACGAAGGATAAGATCCAAGTCATATCCACGGGCGGTCAGCTGTCTCCGCGTTCGTTGTCCTCAGTAGGACCGTTGGCAGAGCGATCACTTGATCATTATCATGTCGATAAGGCCTTCCTGTCCTGCAAAGGGCTTCATCTTGAGCGCGGGATCAGTGAGTCGAATGAGCAACAAGCATTAATTAAGCGCAAAATGATCAGCATTGCGGACCACGTTACGATACTGGCTGATTACAGCAAAATAGGCACCCAAGCGTTAACCCACGTCGCATCCTGGGATGAAATTGACCGCGTCATCACGGATGGTCAGACGGATGCGCAGATCGTGAGTGATTTGCAAGATGTGAATGTGAAGGTAGTGCGGTTAGATAGTTAGATTTGTTGATAGAGAAGGACAAGATTCTTGTGTGGGGTTTTGTTCTTTTTTTGCTGCGTTTAGTGTAATTTTGCTTACTAACAAGTGTGCGTTTGGATTTGAATTGTACGATTAGTGGCATAGTGAAGTGTGTGAGCGTATAACTTCCCGTTAACGACCGATTCGCACCAGTGCCCACTAGGGTCAACGGACAGAAAAGCAGATCGCTCCTAAAGGCACGGTCTGCTTCATTCTCTCTTTATTTCAAGTTATAAATGTGCGTATTCGGATCCGTGCTCCAGCTCAGGGATACCTTTATCGTGTATTTCCTGCAACTCGATCTCATGAATGCGTTCAAGCCATGCTGTAGGCGTATACCCGATCCGTTGTGCTTGGATAAGGTGTTCGGCATGTTCTTCGCAGTTATCATAGCTACCCAATTTACGGATAACTTCAATATACTGCACAACTAATTCGCGAGCTGAATCGGGATTGAAGTGATGGTATTGAATCAATGAGGTGACAATACCACGTTCATACAGATTCAACCGTACGTGAGTTTTCATAATACATCCACCTGCTTCCTGCGTAGATATAGTATCCGATCAAACGAAGCGAAGATTCCCATCGTTCAGATGACAAGACTACCTGATTACCAAGCCTTAAGGCATCCATTCGTCTTCCTTTAATGTTGCGGGTAATTCTGTCATAAAACCAAAGTTCGTCTTTATTTAATGATACAGCATCCTGAACGATTTTTCCAGTGTCGTTGTCCGCTAGCGGGCCGACTATTAGCTCGGCATGTTTCTCGCAGGGATCCTCATTTTTCTTTTTTACCCTTCGATGAGCAAAAATATACGCCCCCCACGAAGCCGACATCCCTAGGAAAACTTGAGGGACAAAACGTTCAGGGACACCTATCAGTTCTATTTCCAGCACACAAGCTCTCGATGGCGGGACTGCACTTTTTTCGGCTTTGCGTGCCCATTTGCGTGCTTGAACAATGGAAATTGTGGTATAGAATCCCTCGCCGAAATCTCTTCCTGGTCGCCAATAGCTTCTGTTTAATAGCTTTGTTCGAAAAGAGTTCAAGTGCAGTTCCGTTGTTCCTAAAATAGATATTCCAATCTTAAAGAGGAATGATCTAAAAACTCGTTCGCAACAAAATCCATTGTTAAGAAGTCTAAATAGATAGGAGTAAAATATAATCAATAAACATATGGAGGAAATCAGCATGTATAGAAGATTATTAATCATTACAGGAATATTTAGTCTTGTACTGATAATTGGATGCAGTAACGAACCGAATAATACAGTCGAGGAACCAACAAAGGTTGAACAAGAAACAAATACGAATGGGCCAGCAAATCGTGAAGAGGAAGCGGATTCAGAGACACCACAAGAAGACAATGTGGTCGAGACAGATCCAGCTGTCATGGCTGATTTTCAGGCTTTAGTGGACAAAAAGGCCGCAGTGGCTGAACTCAAAAGCTTCGTTGATAGCCAAACAGGTAAAGTTTCTAATGAAGACTACACGGCTATGGTGTTAGCTTTTGAGGATTTACAGCAGGACCAGCTGCTTGCTCTGGAGGATCGCTTCTATAATGGGGCTGATTTCCAAGAACAGCTATGGGAGTCAAGTAAGAATGGATTTGATTTCAGTCAAATCGATACCGTCTCTAATCCGGATTTGAAAAAGCTGCTTATGGATACACGAGACGGCGGCTACAAGGTAGAGACGGCGGAGGGTGCTTATTTTCCAATCATTGATTATGAAGGGTATGTCCAGTATCAAGCTCATGTGAGTGAAGATATTCGAGATTATATTGAGATCAAAGCGATTGAATCCAAGGAAGTATCCGTTAAGGACGCTGGTATGGCGATTGGCTGGGGTGAAGCGGTGGGGCGTGCTGTCCGTCAAGAGTCATTCATAGTGAATCATCCAAGCTCGTTCAGAATCGATGAGATGAAAAGATTGTTCGGTGGTTATGTGTATGTCACGTTCAATGGGTTAGATAATACGCCGTTATTCAGCTATGAAGATGAAACTGTTGTTCCTGAAGCTAAGACTGCATACACCGATGCTGTAAAAAGTGGAACCGACAGTAGTCCTTATCTGAAAAGACTCAGTGTGCTGCTTGATCTGATCGAGAAGAGCGGTAATAAAAAATCAGAGGAAGTCATGAACTATCAGCAGGAAACGACGGAGCTATGGTACAATTCTAATTTTTGAGCACTTGATGCAGATTAGCTAATGAATCCACGATATAATCGGGTTTGCGGAGGCAGGAATCAGCGGCAGCTTGATTTGTAGAGCCAGTGAGAACGAGCATGGTCTTCATCCCGAACATTCGACCGAAGGCCATATCGGTTTCTAAGCTATCTCCAATCATTAGACACTGCTCAGGTGGAAGCTGCAGCTGTTTCATGGCGGCTTCCGCCATTAACCATGAAGGCTTGCCAACAACAAGATCTACATGCTTACCAGTAGAATTCGTAATAGCTCCGATCATTCCCGCAACATCAATCGCATCTCCATCATGTCTCGGGAAGGTTCGATCTGCATTGGTAGCCAGAATTCTAGCGCCATGTCGTATTGCGACAAAAGCATGATTCAAGTCTTCATAGTCGACCTGCTCATGGAGGGAAATGACTAACCAATCGGCGTCTCTGGATTCTTGTGCTAATGTTACGGAGGCTAGCTTCAGCTCATCAATCAGGCCCTCTTCACCTAGTACCCAAGCCTGACAGCTAGGATAGTGGTCTCTCAAGAAGGCTGCTGCTACAGAAGAGGATAAGATAATCTGGGCTAACGTGACATCGATCCCCACTTCACTCAATCTACTCCGAGCCGCTTCCCTTGATATGTTACCCCGATTACTGAGGAAAACCACTTGCTTGCCCATATCTACGGCATCATTAATCGCTTCGCGAGTTCCATCGATGAGCTCGTCCCCTCTGAATACGGTTCCGTCTAAATCTATGATTAATCCTTGTATAGGATGCATGGACATGTTGAACCTCCTGATATTTAAAGCTCGAGTACACTCAATATAATAGTCTAATAGACTAATCTATACAAGATGATTTTCTATCAGCGAATAGGAAGTGCTGTACATAGCACAAAACTTTTTTGCGCCTTATTGAATAATTGCACTGACACAGGTAATAGTAATCTTTGGATATACACAATATCAAAGGAGCTGATTTCTGTGCCGTTCGGTGCTCATGAAACAATGGAAGCCCACGAAATGTTGAATGAAAAGATTAACGCGATCAATCACTTCTCGATCTATCTACACAATTGTCAAAATCCAACATTACGCTCTATGATCGAACGCCATCAGCAATTAGCTATTCAAGGGTACGATCAATTAGTTCATTACACACATGATTACAATGCAGCCAATCAGAATCGGCAACCTTTGGGCATGTCGAATTTTCAGCAGGGGCAGATTTCTTATGGATTGAATAACCCTCAAGAAATGGCTCCTCAGATGTCGGGTCCATTACCAGATCATATGATTGCATTGGCGGTATTATCGTTACACAAGAATTCCGCCAAGAATCACATGGCCGCCTCATTAGAATGTGCGGATTGGAATGTCCGGCAAATGCTCATAGAAGGAGCTCTAAATTGTGCACATCAAGCTTATGAAACTTTCCTCTTCATGAATCAGAACGGCTTTTACCAAGTACCAACGATGCACGATCATACTGCAAAAACTTATCTTCACAGCTATCAACCGAATCAATCGAATCAACAATACCAATCAGCCCCACTGATGTAAAGGATCAATATGATCTAAAATTTGGAGGTCGTACAGAGTGAATAATATGTATCAGCCCCAACCCATGACAGGGCAGCAAACTTATACGCAAACACAGCCGCTTCAGCAAGCAGCACAGATGATACAGCAAGCACAAGCGCTGCAAGCACAGGAACAATTAACACGCATGGGTGTTAGCAATGTGTCGCAGCAATTCACGAAGGCCGAGCAATCTCTCCAGCAGGTGCTTCAGGATCTCCAGCAAATGCAGAATCAAATTCAATCTCAGATGGATGCACAGCAGCGACAAATCGTAAACACTCAGCAGAAAATTATGCAATCCATCGACCAGATTCGAGCGGTGGAGAACACGGTAACATCACGGCAGCAGACGACACAATAGACAACACAAAGATGGATTGCCCTCACATCTGAATGGTTCAGGAGATGGGGGCTTTTTGCTATCGTAGTTTTGTTCGAATCCAGCTTATGATATCTGAGCATACTTCTTCACGATTTAATTCGTGGAGCATCTCATGGCGAGCCCCCTTATAAACCTTCAAAGTGACATCCTCCATACCCATTTTCAGGAATCGATTGTAGGTTTGGACGACACCTTTGGTGAAATTACCTACAGGATCCTGCTCTCCAGAGAATATCAGAATAGGTAGCTGTCTTGGCGTTCTATGGAGCTGCTGTGGTTTATTCAGTTCACTAACTCCAGTAATCAGATCATAGAAGAACTGTGCAGAGAATGTCATACCTACCCATTCATCGTTCATGTATTGATCTACTTCCTTAGAGTCACGGCTGAGCCAATCGTAAGAAGTTCGATTGGGACGGAATTTCTTATTGAAGCCTCCGAATAATAGCTTCGTCAAGAATGGGCTATGTGTGGTTAGTCCAGATTTCTTAATTTCCCATTGTGCGATGAGCTTGCCGATATTCCCCATTAGACCAGGATCCCCGCTCGTTCCTGAGAGAATTACACCATGAACCCTATCTCCGTAAAGCTGTATATAACGTCGTGATATAAGAGAACCCATACTATGACCGAACAGAATGATGGGAAGACGCGGATGCTCCTTACGGACCTGTTCAATAACTTCACGCAAATCCTCGATAACCAGATTCCAGCCGTTATGGTCTGCGAGATGACCGAATTTATCCCTGCAGCCAGCTGTGCGACCATGGCCTCGATGATCCAGAGCGTAAACCGCATAGCCTTGAGCGGTTAATTGCTGAGCCAGCTGTTCATAACGTCCGCCATGCTCACCCATTCCATGAGCAATGACGACGATACAGGTTGGGTTCACTTCGGGCTTCCATTGATGGATATGAATCTGAACTTGTGTCTGCTTCATGCTAAAGACCTCCTAAATATGTATGTTAAGTTCTAGATAACTGTGCTCTCTCTAAAGTGGATTTTCCGCTCTACAGCAGGCTTTGACTGCGATATTGCAGTGGTGACAAGCCAGTCCATCGCTTGAACTGCCTGCTGAAGTGGGCGATATCTCGGTAGCCTAGCAGCATGGAGATTCTATCGATGGGCAAATCCGCTTGCAGGAGCAATGCCTTGGCTTCACGAAGAATAAGGTCCGATATGTACTTCCTCGGAGGTACACCATATACCTGCTTGAATATTCGATTGCAATGGGAAGGACTGATTCTGAGCTGTGAGGCAATACGATCTACAGATAATCGGATAGGATCGTTCTGTTCATCGAAGATCGTTGCTTGGGTAGCGGCTTCAATTAACATAGCTATTCGGTGTGCTAATTCAATATGTTGAATGCTAGAGGTGTCCTTAATCTGCAGCTGAGAGTGAATACAGAAGTAGGTGAAGCCATTCTCCGATCCAGATGCACTAGCATGGATATCCCCAGGCCGCAGCAGGATGATATCACCTTGCTCATGCCGATATTCCATCCCGTTGATCCTCATAAGCTGAGTGCCTTCAACCACATAATTAATCTCACATTGTTAATGTTGATGGTTGGGGTAGGTCCAGTGCTCATTAACCTGCCTAACATGAATGGAGTCCAGTTGAATTGTTGAATGCAGATCAGGGATATAATATTCATTCAGACTGTTCTTAGTGCCCGGTGTTAATGATAATTCAGCCAGGACAATCACCGCCTCACGAAGTTGTTGGAATGGACGATACGATGAACTCACCGTTGTCGGGTGTGGGGCAGGGCCGTATAACCGCGATTGTCAGTGATGAACACAGGAATGGGATGAGCAGGGAAAAGCGGCTGATGCAGCGCATGTTGGTTGGTTAACTCACCCGGAGCATTCATACTGGAGCTGGAGTGATCAAATTCTCGCCGGTATGATTATTGGCAGCAAATATTACCCTCGAGGCGTAACCAGTATCTTATGGTTAGAGGAATAACGTAATAGAATAAATATTTTCACAA
>JBBDTA010000053.1:0-7409 GCA_040904605.1 Paenibacillaceae bacterium | reverse complement strand
GAACAAAAATTAGTTCACATCGGAAGTGTTTCCTGAGCTAACTGGATAATCATATCAAATTATTATCATTCCTTTTTTTGAAAAACTAAGTGCTTAGGTTGAACAAACTGCTAAATCCCTAAGCACTTAGTTTATATTACATGTATTAAAAAGTAAAATTTGAAACCCCCGGTGAAACAGTAAAAGCTAAACCGCCAAATGTTGTTAACGATCCACTTAGAGTAGCGCTATAGGATCCGTGAGATGTATAAGTATTCCCCCCCCATCTTCCATTTGCGAGCGTAAACGGTTCAACAGAAATCCTGATGCGTACTTAAATGAACTAGAGCAAAAGTGGGAATAATTAAGAAGCTAGTTAATCTTGCTGTCGTTGAAAAGAAGAAGAAGTTACCCAGATCCATGGGCAAGTATCAGGGCGAGAAGAGTGCGGTGAATTACGTGTGTCTGGATTGTGAGGAGAGAGATCGAATTTTCTGGTTTCAACAGCGGCGGAACGCCACACCATTCCCGCTCCAATACATAGACAGTATGGGTTAGCACAATAAGACCGTTCGGTGATCTTCCGAACTTTTGCTACAGCCCCATTATAATGTGAAATAAATCACAGAAAGTTGTATCATAGTAATGTAGGTTTAATAAAGATAGGAATTCATCGTAGAGGATGATCAAATAATGAAAATTAATAAAATCGGTGTTGTTGGAGCTGGAACGATGGGGCAAGGTATTGCAGAGATGCTTGCCATTAAAGGTATGGAAGTGTTCCTTGTAGAGAAAACACCCGAAAAATTAGACGAAGCTTGGAATATGATCGTTATTAGCTTAGATAAGCAGATTGAGAAGTGGGCAATTACCGTCACTGAGAAGAAGCTTATATTGTCCAAGATACATAAGGTCAACCAATTCTCAGAGCTAAGTGAGTGTGATATGGTTATTGAGTCCATTAGCGAGGATCTGGAAGCAAAGATGCAAGTGTTCCTAGAGCTCGATACGATTTGCCTGCCACACATCATCTTAGCCAGTAATACCTCCACACTTAGTTTAACGGAGTTGGCTAATTCCACGAAGCATCCTGAGCGTGTGATTGGGTTACATTTTCTCTATCCTGTCTCGAAAATTCATCTCGTGGAAATCATTCGGGGTCTGAAAACCTCTGAGGCTACCTTGCAAAAAACCAAATCCTTTGTAGAGGATGTCATTCAGAAGAAGGGAATATTGGTCAATGAGTCTCCTGGTTTCGTCACCACACGACTCATCTGTATTCTGATTAACGAAGCGATGCATGTGCTGAATGAGGGGGTAGCTTCCGCAGAAGATGTAGATTCAGCTATGCGTATCGGTTATGATTTTCACTATGGTCCCTTAGAGATGGCCGATCGATTCGGTTTAGATTCGGTAATGGCTGCCATGGATCGTATGTTCCGTGAGTTCGGAGAGCTTAAGTACAGACCCTCATTTCTGATGAAGAAGATGGTACGTGCGGGTAAACTTGGTATGAAGACCGGGGAAGGATTTTTCTGCTACGATAAGGATGGTGACCGTATATTATGAAGATATTAGTCATTAATGCAGGGAGCTCATCACTGAAATATCAGCTATATAATATGCTGGACGAAAGTGTGTTGGCCAAAGGGAAAGTGGAACGAATTGGAATGGAATCTGCGATGCTGAGCCATGAAGCAGCCAATCGACCTGAGATCAATATAGTAGCTGAAATTCTTGATCATACTTCTGCTATACGACGTGTTGTAACTGCATTGACACATCCTGAACATGGGGTATTAAAGGCAATAGAAGAGATTGAGTCTGTTGGGCATCGTGTTGTTCATGGAGGGGAGACGTTCTCTTCCTCTGTATTGGTTACCCCGGAGGTTCGCAAGGAAATCCGCCGTCTATTCGATCTAGCTCCACTTCATAATCCTGCCCATATGATGGGTATTGATGCCGTAGAAGCCGCACTTCCTCATGTGCCTCAAGCCGTTGTCTTCGACACAGCGTTCCATCAATCTATGCCACCGGAATCTTATTTATATCCTATACCAATGATCCTATATAATAAGCACAAGGTTCGTCGATACGGCTTTCATGGCACTTCACACTCTTATGTCAGTAAGCGAGCTGCAGCCTTCCTAGGTCGTCCTGTCGAGCAATTGAAACTTATCTCATGTCATATTGGCAATGGAGCAAGCTGTACAGCCATACTGCATGGCAAATCCTTCGATACCAGTATGGGTATGACCCCGCTCGAAGGCTTAATGATGGGAACTAGGAGTGGGGATCTGGATCCAGCTATCGTGCCTTATGTGATGGCCAAAGAGGAGTTAACCATCAATGAAGTGAATTCCATGCTGAATAAACATAGTGGCTTGATCGCTATCTCTGGCATTAGCAGTGATGTTCGCGAGATTGAGCAAGCGATGCAAGCGGGGGACCGTAATGCGAAGCTAGCGTATGAGATGTACGAATATCGCTTGCGCAAATATATTGGATCCTATATAGCTGCAATGAATGGTTTGGATGTGCTCATATTCACAGCTGGAGTAGGTGAGAATTCAGCTATGCTCAGGGAGAAGGTATGCACGCAGCTGAGCTTCTTTGGCATAGAGCTTGACTCACAGGCGAATCTTAGCCTAGAACGTGGTGATCGGAGAATATCGACCCCCCATTCACGAGTAGAGGTATTAGTTATTCCCACGAATGAAGAATTAGTCATCGCAAGAGATACTTATGAGCTGATTGCAAATGCTAAGGTGAACAGTTAAAATGGGGGTCTACAACCTTATCGATGGAATGAGTGGAGTGATTAGTGGATGCAACAGAAGTGTGTAATTCGTGATGTTGGCAAATATATAGGACAGCCGGTAATTATCGGTTGTTGGCTACATAATATACGTTCAAGCGGCAAAATACAATTTCTACAACTGAGAGATGGTACCGGTTTTATTCAAGCTGTAGCTGTAAAGAGTGAATTACCAGAAGAAGTCTGGGATCATGCGAAAAGCTTAACACAAGAGAGCTCATTATATATGACAGGCATCGTTAGAGAAGAGCCACGAAGTGCGAGCGGATATGAGCTTACGGTCAATCATATAGACATCATCCAATTAACAACAGAACAATATCCAATCACACCTAAGGAGCATGGCGTTGATTTCTTAATGGACCATCGCCATCTCTGGATACGTTCTCCACGCCAACGTGCCGTGCTGGTCATCAGAGATCAGATTATTAAAGCGATTCGTCAATTTTTCCACGAGCATGGATTTGTATGTGTGGACCCTCCTATTCTTACGCCATCTTCCTGTGAAGGGACAACCAATTTGTTTCATACCAGGTATTTTGACGAAGATGCTTACTTAAGTCAGAGTGGTCAACTCTACATGGAGGCTGCTGCTCTAGCATTGGGGAGAGTGTATTCCTTCGGTCCGACATTCCGTGCTGAGAAGTCAAAGACACGACGTCATCTCATCGAATTCTGGATGATCGAACCCGAGATGGCCTTCGTGGAGCATGAAGAGAGCCTACAGATTCAAGAAAGCTTCGTAGCCTACATTGTGAGCTCTGTATTAGAGCATTGTTCATTGGAGCTAAAGACATTGGAGCGCGATGTGGCGAAGCTAGAGAGCATTAAGGGTCCATTCCCCCGTATTCATTATGATCAAGCGATTACCTACTTGCAGGAACATGGTCATGAAATTAAGTGGGGTGATGATTTTGGTGCCCCTCATGAGACAGCTATTGCCGAGAGCTATGCAACCCCCGTATTCATTACGAATTATCCAACAGAGCTCAAAGCATTCTATATGAAGCCGGATCCGAATCGACCGGATGTTGTGTTATGTGCAGATATGATTGCTCCAGAGGGATATGGTGAGATAATCGGAGGTAGTCAACGTATTGATGATCCTGTATTGATGGAGCAACGGTTCACTGAGCATGAGCTTTCGCAGGACGCTTACAGATGGTACTTGGATTTACGGAAGTACGGTTCGATCCCACATTCAGGATTTGGTCTGGGTTTAGAGAGAACCGTTGCTTGGATATGTGGTTTAGACCATGTTCGCGAAACCATACCTTTCCCACGATTATTAAACCGTCTATATCCGTAAGAGTCGAGCAGTTGAATTGAGTACACTGCACGCCTAGGAGAGGAGCATCCATGATGCCTGTTGGAAACGGTATTTTATTGGCATTAAGAGAGGGATCCGTTAGCATTCCAAACTTGCTTGTACAGAATTATTCGAAGCTTGGACTAGCGGAGATTGATATGATGTTAATTATTCATTTGATAGCCTTCAAGGAGAAGGAGAACAATGACTTTCCTACAATTGAAGAAATTCAAGCGCGAATGACGGCTTCTCCGGAACGGGTCATACAGTCCATACAGAAGCTGATGAATGATGGATGGATAACCATCGATGAGGACATTGATCCAGAATCTGGCATTCAATATGAGCATTACAATATATCAGGCGTGTACGAGAAGCTATCCGAGGCTTGTGCGGAATTCTATCGAGAACGTCAGCAGCTCCTCATGGGTAGACGTGAATCAGAGTCAGCATTAGAGGAAGTAGCTGTTGCGCATGTTGAATTTCATGGGAGTGGAGCAGAGGGTGCTTCTGAGGCGAACATGTTCGTGAAATTCGAGACGGAATTCGGCCGCCCGCTCTCTCCAATGGAATGCGAGACGATATCCGGTTGGTTAGATCAGGATAAGTATGCGGAAGCCTTAATTCTGGCTGCACTGAAGGAAGCGGTATTCGCGGGAAAGGTTCACTTTCGCTACATAGACCGCATCCTGCTAGAGTGGAACCGTAATCTTGTCCGCACACCAGAGCAAGCCAAGGAATATGCAGCAAGATTCCGCAGAAATTAACTCGCAGAAGAGTGGCTACAATCGCAGCATGTGTAGCTTTACTGCATACTCAAACAAGTACTCGAATGCCTCCAGATGACGTTTGGCTTCGAAGGCGTTCGCTCCCCAAGCGTATATGCCATGCTTGCGCAACAGAATGCCGGGAATACGAGGGATCATTCGGGATTCGATCAGCGAGGCAATCTTCGGAATATCGGCGTAATTCGGTAGAATGGGAATCTCGATCTGTGCATCCTCTTCCCAGATGTTGAATGCTTTGATTAGTTCCACGCCATCTATAGGAACGTTGCCGCGCTCCCAGTACAGCTCGGAAGCCAGATTGTTCGGAACCGTATGCACATGGAATATAGCCCCGCAGCCTGTCAGCCGATAAATTTCACGGTGAATGACGGTTTCTGCTGAGGGCTTTAATTTTGTCGGTTCACTCGGCACCATATTCTCGTCAACTAGCAGGAAATCCTTAGGAGTATTGACTGATTTATCCCTTCCGCTAGATGTGACGGCGAAGGTAAATTGTTCTCCGCGCATCTCACCTACTCGCATCGAAAGGTTACCGCTAGTTGCTGGAAACCAACCTCGTGCTGCCAGATTGATTTTGATTGTTGTCAGCTCACTGATCACTGTTTGTTTCTCTTCCAGGGTGAATGGGGTGGTCATTATATACTCTCCTTTATCCCCTCAAGATGCTTCAAGACGTCGAAGAAGGTTTCGTATGACTTATGTAGCAGATTGGTTTCCAAGCAGCGCTCCAATAGATGGGATCGTGCAAAGACGAAATCAACGATCTTCGAGCCCTCGAAATCCGTCAGGCTGTCACCAATCAGAATACGGAAATACTGGTCACTCGGGTATTCGCGGATAATGCGTGTCTTGCACATGCCGCAGTCATTGTGACAATGTTCGTCGCAAGGGTGTGGCCAGACGATCTCAATAAACGGACCTTCAAAATTACTGGCATTACAATAAATATGATCCAGTTCAATTTCGTATGGAGCTAATAATGGATTAATAAAGAAGTCAATACCTCCACTTGTTACATAAAAGGGAATATTCATCTGCTTACAGTAAGCTAAGAGCTCAGCGAACCCTTCGCGTATGTCAGCATGCTCGAGCACATAGGCTTGAATTTCTGCTCTTTGCTCTGAAGGGTATAGAGCGAAGAACGCACCGACGGTAGCTTTCAGGCTTTTACGACCCGCGAGTAGCTCCTCTAATAATTGCTCCCAACCTGCAGGGTTAAAGTGCTTCATCAGTGCTAGGATATTGTCTCTCAATGTGATCGTGCCATCGAAATCGCAGAAGATGATTGGTTGCTTACCGTCAATCTGTATCAAGCTCGAACCCCCCAAAGACGAATGGCCTCAGCTAACTCTATATGAGTTTCAGCATATTGCTCTAATGAAACCCCAGCTGTCGTTGCGTCTATCGCTTGTCGGAAAGCTCGTCCGCCTGCTGCGGCACCCATCGGATGTCCATGTACACCACCACCAGCATTCACAACCACATCGGTGCCAAAATCACGCAGGATGAGTGGTACAAGCCCTGGATGGATACCAGCAGAAGGAACAGGAAAGCTAGTAGCTAGCTGTGTATCCGATGTTAGCAAAGCTTCCTTGATCGCCATATTCTCTTCGATCGGCATAACAACAGAGCCGTAAGGGGAAGGGAAGAGGACAAGATCTGCTCCTGCTAGACGCATCAGCTTACCGAGCAGCAATGAAGCACTAATTCCGTGATAGCTAGAGGGATAGATTGCACCTGCTAATGCAGGATGGGCGGCAATCGGAACATGAATTTCAGGGTCAGCAGCCAATTCATGGAGTGCATCGAAGCCGTAGGCGAGTACATTAAACAGCAATGCATTCGCTCCTGCAGCAATGGCAAGCTTGGCTTGCTTGGCTAACTGTGAGGTTTTGCCTGTCAAATTTACTGCATAGAGTAAGGATTGACCAGTTTCTCGCTCAGCTTCCTCTGCTGCCGACATGCATATCTGAACTCTTTGCTCAATCGGCGTTAACGGGTTATCGAACAGGATTTCATCATCCTTAATGAGATCGACTCCGCCCAACGCTTGGGCTAGAAATTGTTCGCGCAGCTCAGGAAGATCGTAGCCTATAACCGATTTGAATATACTCATCAGCAATGGACGATCGGTTATGTTCAATAATTTACGTACGCCCTGGATACCGAATTTCGGTCCTGGGAAGTGAGTGAGGAAGGCATCGGCGAAGGATAGATCGATTAATCGGATTTTCCCATCCATCGATAGCTTCCCGAATACGGTAACGAGTAGAGCAGGGATATCCGCGGAGAAATTCACATCGGGATAAGCAATCTGAATGTCTGCATACCTAACTGAATTTGCCACCTCTGTGACGTGTACAGAGATCACCTTGCCTAGATGCTTCTCCATCGCCGCTTTCTTCGCTTCAGGCAGCTCTGTCCAGCTTCCCACTGTCAAACCTACAGCAATACCTTGTGCTTTCTTATGGAAATCGGCCTTCTCGTCGAATAACCGATAGGTCGCTATACAGTA
>JBBDTA010000052.1:0-7446 GCA_040904605.1 Paenibacillaceae bacterium | reverse complement strand
CCATTATGATCTGTTAGTTATATGGGTTTCTGAGCTAAGTGCATAATCAGTTTATTTATTTTCTTCAAAAAATCGATCAAAAGCTTGCTTGACCTCATTAAATACAACATCAATCGCTGCATTCGCATCAATCTTGACTATGCGCTCAGGAAATCTTCTGATAACCTCTAAATACCCCTCTCTTACTTTCCGATGAAAGGCGAGTGACTCCAAATCAAGTCGATTGATCTCTCTATTCTCATGTTCATGTATTCGCCTAATGCCCTCTTCGGGATCCACATCCAAATATATCGTCAAATCAGGGAAGACTTTTTCTATAGCAAACTCGTTTATTGCTAATACTTCAGCGATACCCAACCCTCTCGCATATCCCTGGTAAGCAAGGCTGCTATCAATAAACCGATCGCAAATTATTGTTTTTCCTTCATTAATAGACGGTGCGATCTTCTCTATATAATGCTGCCTTCTTGCAGCCGCATATAACAGAGCCTCCGTACGTCCATCCATCGATGTATTATTTCTGTCCAGAATGACAGACCTAATCTGCTCTGCTATAGGAATCCCACCTGGCTCCCGGGTTGTGACAACCTCATGACCTTTCGAAGCAAGATAATGGCCTGCCATAGTTACAATAGATGACTTCCCCGCACCTTCATTTCCTTCAGCCGAAAAAAAATAACCTCTGTTCATGCAGCATTGTTCCCCTATCCCTTTATAATGGAAACCATCTTGCAATTATTATACACCGTTTACCATGCGATTCCCAATCACTCAACCATGAACGAATAAACCAGCCTTCTCCAAGCGGGAGCAGCTGGTTAATTTACATCGCAGAAATTCGATTAAAGCCTCGATCATTCATGAGTGATTTCTGTAGATAAGGATATTGCCATTGTCAGTTAGCCCATGAATTCTTGCCCCGGATTGTATCCATATCTGCAATTGCTTCGCTGCCGCTACGGATACTCGCTCTCCTGGATAGAGAAGAGGAATGCCTGGTGGATACGGCGTTATCGCCTGTTGGGTTGCAAAGCCTACAGCGTCCTCGATCGGAACCTCCAAGCATGGAGGATCTAGCTCTGTATAAGAGGCATGATTGGCTTGATTGGAATTAAATGAGAAGGGGACGGGAAGTGAAATAGGGGGGTACACGAATGTATATTTCTTGGCATGGTCAGCCGGCTCCTGCTTATCCAGTCGGAATTCAGTGGAAATGGTCAATAGGACATCCAGTAGTCGTTCTATATCCTGTCCCCTCGTAACCAGACTAAAGGCGAGAACGACATAATGAGGGTCAGCCATCTCAGGATAACATCGATGCAACTCTAATTGACGTTGTAGATCGAAGCCGCCGAGCGTGCCTGTGCGGTCACTTATCGTAATCTTCAATGGATCCAGCGTAGAATATGCCTGGGTAGTGTGGGCAGGCGCTTCCTGCCCGACAAGCTGAAACCAGGGCATCTGCGCCATGCCTCTATGCAAGCGCGTCACAGCTTCTAAAGCTTGATTCAGTAATAATCGCCCTTGGATCTGGAGCTGACGACGAGATAAATCCAGTGAGGCTAGTATGGGATAAGATGGGCTTGAGCTTTGAACCATCGATAGATGCCTTCTGACCGATTGTGGGTCAATACGATTTCCTTGAAGATGTAACATCGCCCCCATCGTCATGGCGGTAAGCATCTTGTGCGTGGATTGCACAACTCCGTCTGCCCCGGCTGATAGTGCTGACTCGGGGATATCCGGATGAAATCCATAATGTGCTCCATGCGCTTCATCAACAAACACCGGTTTACCTGAGGCATGTACACATTCAATAATGGCATGTAGATCAATACCCATTCCATAATAGTTCGGATTCGTTAAGAGTACACCAACTGCATTCGGATATTGCCGAAGTGCCGCTTCCATATCACTGAGCGCTACCCCTGCTGCAATACCTGTTGCTGCATCTACTTGAGGAGCTAGGAAAACCGCTTGAGCTCCCGCTAGCATTAATCCATGAATGATCGATTTATGAACATTCCGTTGAACAATGAACAGATCATTCTGTCCTGTCTGGCACATGGATAGAATCATAGCCAGATTCCCAACCGTACTACCTCCTACGAGCAGGTACGTGTGATCCGCACCGAAGCAATCCGCAGCCAATTGCTCTGCTTCACGAATAACGCCCTCGGGCTGGTGTAGATCATCTAGACCGGTCAGCTCCGTAAGGTCAATAGACATCACGGCTTTTAACGTATCCTCGGCAAGAGGATCGAGCCCAACACCATCTTTGTGACCCGGCACATGAAAGCTGGTCGATTGAAGGCTGCGATGCTCGAGCATTCTATCATATAACGGCGCTCTAGTATGATCCATATCTGGTGAATTCCTACCTTTTTGCTGATTGTAGTTAAAGCTCTATTATCATGCTAATATGCTTATACTATCACAAAAAAAATAGCGGAACACTGTAATCCGGAATTCACGCCTCCCGATCTAGAGTAACCACTAATTGCTTCAAGGTATGTTTTTGAACTAGCTCTAGCAATATCATCATATCATCAAGCATTATTGCTATGGAACATTTGTTTCATACGATGGATAAAAAAAGGATATCTCGCATCCTGCACATCCGTATTGACGATTTCCCGTTCACAGCTCACGCAGATAAACTCGTCACAGATGTGGATCCCTTCCAACTGTTGCTGATCACAGATCATGCATGCTGCGCTCTCCGCCTGTTGTTCCATTGCCTCACCCTCTTATCTGCTCTATGGATTACAAATCTGCACTCTTGTAGTTTCTATTTATTATGTCTCAAAAACTACTGAAATAAACTTCACAATTGAAATTGAATCAGATACTAAAGTTTCTAAAGTGGTTTTATATACTCTTATGAAATAATAAGGGAATTGGTGACTGTCCATGCGCACGGTCCTGGGGAGAAGTTATCATCTCGCGCCAGATCGCAGGTAAAACCTTGAATGCATAGTACCAACGAATGAAGGAATCCCCTGCTGTTCGAGTCTGGTAGGAGATGGGAACCTCTTGCATACGATAACCCTGACGGACAAGGTTAAGCGTTAGCACTTGCGCATAATTATAATCGTGGATGATATCGAGATCACGTAATGCCTGCCGGTTAAATGCTCGGAAACCGGTTTGACCATCGATTATCCGTTGAAGGAGCAGCACAGTCTGAAGCCAAGAGAAGCAATAATTGCCTAATCGGCGGTACAGCTTCATTCCTCTAACCGGTCGAAGAAAACGGGAGCCCAGTACATAATCAGCATGGCCATTCACGA
Source organism: Paenibacillaceae bacterium (assembly GCA_040904605.1). Classification (GTDB taxonomy): domain Bacteria; phylum Bacillota; class Bacilli; order Paenibacillales; family UBA4045; genus UBA4045. Next base: position 4,153 of record JBBDTA010000052.1, on the reverse strand, counting down.
TAGGCTCAATAACGGCTGGAATTTCGTCAGCTGGGTATTCGTCGTCAGCATCGATCATCACGGCAATGTCTGCACCTAGCGCGTAGGCTTGCTTTAATCCGAAGTAAATAACAGCACCTAAGCCACGATTCTGCTCGTAGGAGTAGACGTAGTCTGCCCCAGCACGAGCAGCCATCATCTCTGTTTGGTCGGTAGAGCCGTCGTTGACTATCAGAATGCGGACTTGAACATCCTCAACCCATCTTGGCACTTTGCCAATGACTTGAGCTATGGAGGATTCCTCATTGTGAGCAGGTATGACCACGATACAGGTTTTGGTGGTATTGACCCTCATGATTTTACCCAGGCTTCGGAGAGCACAGGCCCGTGACTATGATCGGGTAAAGGTGCTCGCATTAATGTACAAACCGTTGGCGCAACAGAGACCAGACTGTGAGGCTCATCCACCTTAATCCCCGCGTTAATCCCTTTGCCCATCATGATGAAAGGCACATGACGCTCCCCTTCATCCAGATGGCCATGCCCACCAATCCCATCGGACTGTCCATGATCTGCTAGCACCATGAACACGGCATCCTCCATCCAGCCCTTCTGCTCAAGCCAGTTATAGAACAGCTCGGTATGTTTGTCTGCTTCTTCTATCTTCTGCTTATATTCGTCGTATAGGGCCCCTTGGCTATGTCCGGTCTGATCCGTAGCAATCAACTGTACAATGAGTACATCGGGATTCTGCTGCTCCATGATGTGACGCGCCCGACGCATAATATTGCCATCCGCCAGATCATTGTTCATAACAGCCGTTACGGTCTCAACATCGTCTCCAAAAGCATCCACCAGATGAGCAATCCCAAGCAATCGCCCATTCTTATTTACCTTACGCAGACTATCGAACATACTCTCCGTACGAATGCCATGTCGCCACACCATGTTGCTCTTAATCCCATGCTCACGCGGATAAGCGCCAGTGAACAGCGAGGAAAAACATACGACAGTGCGATCTGGATACAACGTCTCCATTAATGTGAATTCTGTGCCTTCCTGACACATACGATCTATAAACGGTGTATGGGCTTCGGCCAGCCTGTCCTTTCGACAGCCATCAATGATGACAATGAACACCTTACTCGCTCGAGGTGGCAGCTCACTAGCAGAGGGATAATCCCGAGTCAAGGGAAGCTCCTTAGGCTTCCACCTGAACAGGATGTAATGAATCAGATAGGAATATGCTGCTAGAATAAGGAGGAACACCACATAAACAACAAAAAAGAGGCCAGAATCAAAGCGGATATCCATAATACCATTCCAACCAGAGCTCGTTAAGCCTTCGTGAAAATAAGCCATAACACCCAGTATCAACAGTACCTTCGGAAGCTGCTCCTGTGCATTACCGCTCGTCGAATCGCTATTCTTCAGCACGAGCTTCCAAAACCGGCGATAGTTGGTCCAAGGCGTACCAATCCGCAAATGATAATAAATCGTTCCCCAGAAAATAACCGTGAAGAAAAAATACATCCCAATAGCCAGCACATATAAACCTAGTGGAGCTGGTGTGAACACATACAGTCCGACTAGGAATGGCAGCCATAAATACTTCCGCAGATGCAGTGGAAAGTCGTATAGATAATAGATGATAAATATAGGCAGAGTGAGCGCTGTAGACAATAACAGATCCAGCCAGAAGGTCACAGATACGATATCACGATAATAATATATAAAAAGGATTCCCAGCACGAATATGGGTGTAAATGGCTTTCCTTCATTCAATAAATTCCACATGCGAGCGGCAATTCGTTCAAAACGTGATGCGTGTTTCATAATACGCTCCCCTATGATAATGATTCTCAGTAGAGTATACCATCCTTGTATTCAATGTCAATCCCGGGTAAACAGTTACGACGCCATTCTTATGAAGGACGGGTGCGTTTGCCAAGACATATCAGAATAAATTTATCATACTACTTATAATTACTGATATGTTGATAAAGGATGGCAATCTGGTGACGCATGGATTACTTATCGCCCAATAAACGAAGGAACTCCTCTTCGTTGTCGATGACGGTTACACCTAGCTCCTGGGCTTTAGTCAGCTTACTGCCTGCGCTCTCGCCGGCGATGACGAAGTTGGTTTTCTTCGATACACTACCTGCGATCTTAGCTCCGAGCGCTTCGAGCTTCTTGGCCGCATCGTCACGCCCCATGGAGCTTAGCGTGCCTGTCAGCACAATCGTTTTTCCACTGAATATATGATCTGTTGCTGCTATTCGTTGCTCCGCTTGCGGGTGGACACCCGCCGCCAGCATTCGTTCGATGCTGATCCGCATAACGGGATCACGGAAAAACCCGACAATACTATCAGCGACAATTCCGCCAATATCAGGAAGCCCAGTTAGCTGCTCCCCATCGGCAGCCATCAGCGGCTCTAACGCGCCGAAGTGATCAGCCAGCACACGTGTTGTGGTTTTCCCAGTATTCGGAATACCAAGTGCGAATAGGAATGCGGCTAGCTCACAATTCTTGCTCTTATCCAGAGCTTCTAGTAGCTTATTCGCTTTCTTCTCTCCGAAACGATCCAAGCCAATGAGCTGGTCGAAGCGCAAATCATACAGATCAGCTGGATCACGAACGTCCAGCTCCTTATATAGCTGTTCAGCGGTCATCCCGCTGAATGCTTCGATGTCCATCGCATCACGTGAAGCGAAATGAGTAATACGTCCGATCAGCTGAGGCGCACAGCCGAGTCGGTTCGGACAGAATAGATGTGCACCGCGATATTCCAGCGTAGACCCACAGGAAGAGCATACATCTGGTGCAATAATCTCTCCACCATCCTGATCTTCCGTCACCTTACGCAGAATTTCGGGTATCACATCATTGGAGCGACGGATGAACACTAACGTTCCAAGCGCATGCTGCAGTCCTTTTCGTTCTATGTCACCCCTATTATTCAGCGTACAATTCTGCACCGTAACTCCAGCAAGCTCGACCGCTTCCACGCGCGCGACTGGTGTCAGCTTGCCTGTACGGCCAACATCCCAAGAAACGGATTCCAAGATGGTCATTGCTTCCTCAGCTTCAAACTTATAGGCAATCGCCCAGCGCGGGAATTTGTCGGTATACCCTAGCACCTCGCGAGTGCGCATATCGGTTATTTTTACAACTGCACCATCAATTAAATAATCATGCTCAAGTCGACCCGCAGCAATCACTTCCAGCTCACCAGCCACGCCCTCGATCTGATCATAGTAGCGCAAGTATGGATTCACCTTAAATCGATTGTCTCGCAGGAATGCAACCATGTCTCGGTGATCGGTAAAGCTAATCGCATTCGAATAACCGACATTGTAGATGAAAGCATCTAGCTTACGAGAGGCAGTCGTCTGCGGATTTAGGTTGCGTAGCGCACCCGCTGCCGCATTACGTGCATTCTTGAGTGGCTCTGTTGCCGTCTTATTGTATTCCTCCAGCGTGGACAGGTGCATAATGCCCTCTCCTTGAATTTCCAACAAACCATCTCGATAAGGAATCTGTAGTGGAATCGAGCGGATCGTCTTCACTTGCGCCAGTATACCTTCACCAACTTGGCCCGTCCCACGGGTTGAGGCTTGAATGAGCATGCCTTGGTCATATGTCAAATTGAGTGTCAATCCATCGAACTTCAGCTCAATAACGAAAGTTAGCGCAGGTAATGGATCGTTCGGATTGTTCAAGTTATAGTCCGTTACAAGCTTCACTACTCTTGTGTGCCAAGTATGGAGATCCTCAATGCTCTGCGCCTTATCCAAGCTCCATAGACGGGCCAGATGACGATGCTCATCGAAGCCCTTGAGCAGCTCACCTCCGATACGAAGTGTTGGAGAATGTGGTAAGACCACACCCGATTCTCGTTCCAGCACTACTAGCTCATCATATAACCGATCCCATTCCTTATCTGTAATAGTCGGGTTATCCAATGTGTAATAATTGTGATTGTGGAGCTCGATGTCCTTGATCAATGATTCCATACGCTCAATTGGGTTGGTCACGGGTCAAACCTCACTTTTGATAGAAATGTATATAAGTACTTCTATTCCATTTTCGTTACTGGGGCAAAACGGGCCAACAGTCGCTTAATCCCAACTGGTGCCGGAAAGGCAATCTGTAGCTCGGTATCGTC
>JBBDTA010000051.1:2409-7458 GCA_040904605.1 Paenibacillaceae bacterium | reverse complement strand
TGGGTGCAATGAAATAAACAACCCCTTCTCGCGAAGGGGTTGTTTTTGGGTATGTGCTTTCAGTTTTGTTTAATTTTCATTTTCTGATTCTTTCACGGCAATTTCGTTATAAATCGCCACCACGCTTTCCCACTCTTCGTCTTCTTCGATACTAACCAAGAAAGCTTCCTCATTTTCTTCCTCTATCCGGAAGATGACACCGTCCGCTTCTAGTTCGTTGTGGTCCAGTCATTGATCACGTTGTATCTGTTTCTGCAGATCTTCTATTTTTATAATATACCCACATGTGCTGAAAAAGGACCTTAAGAACGGCAAAGAAAGGAACCGCCAATATCAATCCAACAATACCCGCTAATTCACCACCGATCAACAGTACAAATATAATTAACAAAGGATGCATGTGTAATGTACGACCGACTACTTGAGGAGAAATGACGTTTCCTTCAAGGATTTGAACGAATAAATTGACACCAGCGACCAACAGCAACATCTTGAGGGAGATCGTAGAAGCCATAACAATTGCAGGAGTAGCACCGAAGAACGGACCTAAATAAGGGATAATATTGAATACTGACACCATGCTCGCTAGAAGAAGAGGATATGGCATATCGATGATCCAGTAGCCAATATAAGCAAGCACCCCAACGATTACACATACAATGAATTGACCACGAACGTAATTACCAAGTGCTGAATCAATATCCATGAGCAGTTTTATAATGTGGGTACGGTGCTTCTTCGGTATAAAGGTCAACGCCGTTTGCTCCATCAATCGAAAATCCTTCAGTATGTAAAAAACGAGAAAAGGTACGATAAAAGCAATAAAAAGAAAATTGATTGTCGATCCAATCCCATTCACGAAATTACTAACGCCCCGTGTTATACCATCCTCTAGCTGATGCAAGGCATGATTAACACCTTCTCGCACACTGTCCGGTACCCAACTGCTATGATTCATTCCTGAAACTAAGTTCTGCGCTTTCATGGTAAGCTGGGGCATATGTTCATTCAATTCACGTAGCTGCTTCAGGAACATCGGAATTAAATTCATAACTACAACAGTCATTGTTGTGATGAATACCGCATAAATTAATAATACAGCCGCTGTCCGTGGGACCTTGCGATGATTGAGCAAGCTGACAATGGGATTAAGCACATATGAAATGATTATCGCTACTAGAAAAGGTCCAAGCACAGCCTTCAAGAATGTAAACACCAAGCCAAGCAATGGCTGAATTAACACGAGCATATAGAGTAAAGCAAGTACTATTAAGCTATATATAAGTATCATTAACACGCGATTCTGCTTTAACCGTCTCATCACTTTTACTCCCCTCAGCCTGTCTATACATAGTTATTACTTGATCTAGTATATGTACAACCCTGGGAAATAACCCAACGATCACAACAAAAAAACCGAACCTCCCCTAGTTGTCTAGGTTACGATACGGTTCTCTAACTCAATATACTGTTAATCCTAGCTCATCTGTATCTGCGGCATCTCTTCTTCATAGAACAAATCATCTAATGAGCTTAAAGTTCCATCTTCTTCGACTTGAAAAACGGATACTTTCTCTCCATTAATACTCCATTCTATAAAGCAGCTCCAACAATAGAACTGGTGTGAGCCAATTTTCCCTATGTCTTTGGATTCGCAATTCGGACAACGACACATCATAAATCACCCTATTCTCTCTTTTATTATTATATCTTTACTTTTACCCATATAGGGTTGAAATTAAACGTAAGTAAGCTTAATAAGATTTACGTAATCGGTTAACAATGGTTCCGATTTTCTTTGTGGCATCCACAATAATTTGATTTGTCGTCTCATAACCGAAGCTGAAGCGGATTGAAGACTTCATGATTTCGGCAGGGAGCCCCATTGCAATAAGAACATGGGAATCTTCCAATGACCCTGAAGTACATGCAGAACCGCCAGATGCTGCTATGCCAATGAGATCAAGCTTCATTAACAATGTAGCCTTATCTATTCCGGGGAAGCTAAGATTAAGAATGTGCGGCAAATGTTCGTCTGGGTGACCATTAATAACGAACCCATCCTCACCAATTTCCCGCTTTAATGTTTGTACGAATAACTGACGTAACTCGGCTGAATGATGATTCTTATCTAACTGAATACTTTCCGCAAGTTGAATGGCCTTAGCAAAACCAACGATCGCTGCAACATTCTCAGTCCCGGGTCTTTTCCTACGTTCTTGGTTTCCCCCATACATCTGAGGATCAAGAGGTAATCCAGGAGCATAATATAGCAGACCGCATCCCTTGGGTCCATTGATTTTGTGAGCAGAGAAACTAACTAAATCAACAGGCATGGAGGACAGGTTCATCGGAACAATCCCTAAAGCTTGAACTGCGTCCACATGTAGAATAATATCGTGTTCGCGACAGATTCTTCCTATCTCTTGGATTGGCTGAATCGTTCCTACTTCATTATTCCCATACATAACACTCACCAGTGCAGTTGTAGGACGAAGAGCAGCTTCCAAGTCGCTTGTTAACACCATCCCATATTGATCTACAGGAAGATAAGTGACCTCATAGCCTATCTTCTCCAAATGTTCGCAGGCATGTAGTACAGCATGATGTTCAATCTGGCTCGTGATGATATGTGTTCTCCCCAAAGGTTTCAACGCTTCAATGATTCCGAATATGGCCAGATTGTCGCTCTCAGTTCCACCACTCGTAAATATGAGTTGCTTAGGGGAACAGTTCAGCTTCTCTGCAATCTGATCACGCGCTTCGGTTATTGCTTGGCGAGCTCTTCGTCCATAAGAATGTAAGCTGGACGGGTTGCCAAAGTTCAATCCTAAGTAAGGGAGCATCGCCTCTAATACAGCTGGATGCAAAGGTGTTGTGGCAGCATGATCCAAATAGTATTCATTCATGAACATCACCAGCTAAATATAGAACATATAGTTATCATGTAGTCCTTCGTCCCTAAAGCTAATCAGATTAGCAAGAGTGGTAGAATCTAGTACTGATGCTATACTATCACGAATACGAATCCATAAATCACGCTTAGCAGGGTCATCTTCTTCGGTAAAATCAACTGGACTGATCGGCCCTTCCAGAACACGGATAACTTGACCAGCAGTTATGCCGTCCGGTTGACTGCTCAGTACATAACCCCCATATGCTCCTCGGATACTCTTAACTAAACCTGCATTACGAAGAGGAGCTACAAGCTGCTCCAGATAATGCTCAGAAAGCTCATGCTTCTCTGCAATACTCTTTAAAGAAATCGGTCCTTGGCCAAATTTGAATGCGAGCTCCATCATGATGGTTAGGCCGTACCGTCCCTTTGTCGAAATCTTCAAATTGGCACCTCATTTATCGGTTTTAATTCCTTGTATTTATATCCATTCTAGCCTTGGATAGTCTATATTAATACGCTATTGCCCTACATCATTTATATGTTATCACATCATTTCTTGTTATGGTATAAAAATCGTGGCATAATTATGAAAATAATATATAAAGGATGAAAGAGTATGACCAGCTTAACCAACATGATCACTACTACAAAATTAACCAAACCCATATCGTCTACTCGTGTAGTCGTCGGTATGTCTGGTGGAGTTGACTCCTCGGTCACAGCACTACTCTTGAAGCAACAGGGATATGATGTGATAGGAATATTCATGAAAAATTGGGACGATACAGATGAGTTTGGTCATTGTACGGCTGAGGATGATGCCGAGGATGTAGCTCGAGTATGTGCTCAGATCGGAATCCCTTATTATACAGTAAATTTTGAGCATGAATATCGCGAGAAGGTATTCGAATACTTCCTAGATGAATATCGTAAAGGCCGAACCCCTAATCCAGACGTTATGTGTAATCGGGAAATTAAATTCGGAGAGTTTCTGAATAAAGTGATGGATTTAGACGCTGACTACTTGGCTACTGGGCATTATGCACGTTTGGACGAGGTTGATGGTAAGCAAAGACTTTTACGTGGAGTGGATACGAATAAAGATCAGAGCTATTTCCTGAATGCGCTGGGCCAAGCGCAGCTTTCTAGAACGATGTTCCCTATTGGACATCTACCCAAGCCTCAAGTTCGGGCCATCGCAGCAGAAGCAGGGCTTGCTACAGCGAAGAAAAAGGATAGCACAGGCGTATGTTTTATTGGCGAACGAAATTTCAAGGAGTTCCTTAGTCAATATTTGCCCGCTCGTTCTGGTGAGATGCGAACTCCAGATGGTAAAGTGCAAGGTACACATCATGGTTTGATGTATTATACATTAGGACAACGTCAAGGTCTTGGTATTGGCGGCTCTGGCACAGGGTCAGGTGAGCCTTGGTTTGTTGTAGATAAGGATTTGGAACGGAATATCCTCTATGTTGTTCAGGGGGATCATCACCCCGCATTAATGTCTACAGGATTAATCGCCCGCGGGATGAATTGGATAAGTGGTACAGTTCCAGTCGGCGAGTTCGTGTGCACGGCTAAGTTCCGTTACCGCCAGCCTGATCAAGGCGTAAGACTGGTGCAGGATGCGGATGGCAGCTGCCACATCACCTTCGATCAGCCTCAAAGGGCCATTACTCCTGGACAAGCTGTAGTTCTATATGCAGAGGAAGTATGCTTAGGCGGAGGTACGATTGATGAAGTGCTGAAGCCCCATCCCATTGTGTAGTGATTGATGGTGATAGTTGTGATAGAGCGTTTTGGACGCTCTATTGCAATTCGCGGGGGCAGATCAGGAGCAATAGAGCGGCTTTATCGCTTTATTGCATCCCAAAGTAGCAAATTTAGCCGATTAGAGTACCCAAAGTCCTCTACAGCACCATGAATGAGCAAAAAGTGTGAAATAGAGTACCCAAAGTCCCCTACAGCACCATGAATGAGCAAAAAGTGTGAAATAGAGTACCCAAAGTCCCCTAACGACTAAGCTCTCCTACTAAGTGTAACTCTTGTTACTCTTGTTACTCTTGTTACTCTTGCTACTTTGCTAATTCTTACATTTCCTACTTCTGTTTCTCCTGCTACTTCTGTTCTTTTCTCCGCTGCTGGTTGTG
>JBBDTA010000051.1:0-2309 GCA_040904605.1 Paenibacillaceae bacterium | reverse complement strand
TTTCCTACTTCTGTTTCTCCTGCTACTTCTGTTCTTTTCTCCGCTGCTGGTTGTGGCGAACTTTCTCTTCCATTCCTTGCTCGGTAGCATGGTAGAAGGTGGTTTGCTGCAGATCAGTGGGCAAATATTGCTGTGTTACATAATGTCCTGGATAATCATGAGGATACTTGTAGCCGACGTGACCTAGCTGCTTCGCACCCACATAGTGGGCATCACGCAGATGGATAGGAACCTCTGCTCGCTTCAGATGCTCCATAGACTCCATACAATTCCCTATGGCGATAGCTACTGCATTCGACTTAGGGCTTTCCACTGCAAACAGAATAGCTTGTGAGATGTTATATTTGGCCTCAGGCCAGCCAATATTCTGATGGGCTTCCATCGCAGCCACTGCTTGCACCATAGCCTGTGGATTCGCCATACCAATATCCTCACTACAAGCAACAGTCAGCCTACGGATGAACACTCTTGGATCCATTCCTAGCTTCTCTACTGCATACAAAAACCAGAATAAAGCTGCATCACTTGAGCCTCGAATGCTCTTATGAAAAGCCGATAAGATGTCATATTGTGTTGACTCATCCGCTTTAATCGTGGGACGCCGAATAGATTCCTCCGCAGCCGCCAAAGATATTCGTACAACACCGTCTGCATCAGGTAGCGTCGTTAGAGCCGCTAGCTCTAATGCATTAAGAGCCCTGCGAATGTCCCCACCTGCCATCGAAGCGATATGTCGTAAGGCATTCTCATCATATTGAAGCTTAAGAAAACCGAGTCCTCTTTCTTGGTTCTCTAAGGCACTATGCATAGCTATTAGAGAATGTTCCTCGTTCAGATGCTCGAGCTGGAATAGCGTTGATCGCGACATTAAAGCCCCATTCACATAGTGGAATGGATTCTCCGTCGTAGCTCCTATGAAGATGATTAATCCTTGCTCCACTGCTGGGAGCAAGGAATCCTGACGAGCTGTATTAAATCGATGCACTTCATCTAGGAACAGAATCGTCTTCTTGTTATATAAGTCCATATTCGAACGAGCTTGCTCGATCACATCTCTTACATCTTTGACAGAAGCCTCTACGGCATTCAACCGAAAAAATTGGGCTTGTGTTTGTTGCGAGATAATGTGTGCTAATGTCGTTTTGCCGGTCCCCGGTGGACCATATAACAATATAGAGCTGACCTTGTCAGCCTCGATCATACGTCGTAATAGCTTCCCTTGCCCAACGATATGCTCTTGTCCAATAAATTCATCCATCGTCCTCGGCCTCATTCGATCAGCAAGAGGGACAGGTCTATCACCTGTATTAGCAAACGAGAACAGATCCATCTTTACTTCCACCACCTGTTCAATAAGCTGCGACCCTACCGCTGTACAGTCGGCACAATGACTTGATTCATCTCCAATAAATCTCTAACCACGACACCTGCCATAATCAAACCGGCCACGGAAGGTACGAATGCATTACTTGCTGGTGGCATCTGGGCTTTACGAATTTCTGGTGCTGTATCTGGTACAATCCGTTGAGTAACTTCGTCAAGAGGTCTGACAGGAATCTCGGTAGAGAACACAACCTTGACGCCCTTCTTAATTCCTTCCTTACGAAGCTTCTGACGGATTACTCTGGCTAGTGGATCAACAGAAGTTTTAGATATATCGGCAACCTGGAACTTGGTCGGATCCATCTTATTCGCTGCGCCCATGCTCGAGATGACTGGAATACCCCGTTGTAAGCATTGTTTGATCAGATGAATCTTGTACGTCACTGTATCTGATGCATCCACGACATAGTCGATTGGATAAGCAAAAACCTGCTCATAGGTTTCTTCCGTATAGAACATCTTCAATGCAATCGCTTCACATTCCGTATTAATTAATCCAATTCGATCTCGCATCAAATCAGCCTTAGGCTGTCCTACAGTCGTTAACAATGCATGGATTTGGCGATTAATATTCGTAATGTCAACGACATCCTTATCGATAAGGATAATACGTCCGATGCCTGAGCGGGCCAATGCTTCAGCAGCGAATGAACCTACACCGCCTACACCTAATATAACTACCGTACTTCGCTTCATGATATCCAAACCTTCTGTACCAATGGCTAGCTCATTTCTGGAAAATTGGTGTAACATAAGATGCACCTCACAATCTTTTCGCACGTGCGCGAGTGATAGACGGTAGAGCTTTATTATTCCTGAACCTATACTTGAACCTGCGGCTGCTTAAGCGCTACACGAACCGATAAATCCTCTAACTGCTTATCACTTACCTCGGATGGAGCATTCATCAATAGGTCTGTTGCGCT
>JBBDTA010000050.1:11845-41698 GCA_040904605.1 Paenibacillaceae bacterium | reverse complement strand
TACGGCAGAGAGAATATGTGATCGCTTCATTCTGCTTGATCAAGGGCGTATCATTGCTCAAGGTCAGTTACAGCAAATTCGCGAGCTTTGTAAGCTTCCTCACGCTTCGCTGTTCGAATGCTACAATTCGCTAACGTAAGCCTCGGGCTTGGTATGGTGCTTATAAAGGTCACGCCAGATCATACATATGATTTACGAGGGAGGTTACGCTTTGTTCACTGTCAATCAGCTTTTCTTCAGAAGATTATTCGCCAATTGGAAATTCCAATATGATGTATTGCGGACGGTTGTCGACTGGGTAACTGCCCTCTATTTTTTCATACCTGCATTAATGATTGCCGTTTACCAATATTACACGTGGTGGCATGTTACTCCATGGTGGATGGACGGGGTTTCTTTCAACATCATCGTGATAGCGTTGTCTCTATTTGCTTCGACGGGAGCAGTTCGCTTGTTTATCTTAGACGGTGATCAACTCTTCTTGGTGCAGCGTTCCCGCTATTACCGAAGCCTAATGAAGCTGGGCATCTTGTATACATTCATGCTTCAATTTGCATTAAGTGCTGCAATCATACTCCTACTAGCGCCTTTCCTGCTCATACGTTATGATCTTTCGCTCATACAGATGATTGTGCTTTTCTTATTTATTTCAGTCTACCGCAGCAACTTCGCTTTACTATTACAAAGGGTATCAAATCATTACTCCGGGTGGAGATATGTATGCTTATGGCTTGGGTTAAAATTGATTTTCGTCACCCTCTATATTCTTTTGTTAGCAAAATGGATCTCCATGCCCCTTCTATTTTTTGTCGTATGTGCGTTATTGATGGCTTCGGCAGTGTACCTAGCACGGTATCGCCTAACCGTCAGAGGCACTTTCTTCCACGACGTAGAATACGAGTTTAAACAGCGAATGAAATTTGCCGCTCTATTATTCAGGGGACTTACCGTGAAGAAGCAGCGTATGCGGCGCAGTCATCCCTTCCTCTTCCCGAATTCTAACCTGCTATTCCGTGACCGAACACCATCGAACGGACTTGTAGAGATGTGTGTGAAATCATTTTTCCGTGACTGGGCGCAATTCAAAGTGTATATCCAATTTGTCCTCATTGGTTCTGGTGTTCTGATGCTACCCTTCATGCCCCTCTGGTCCAAATGGTTAGTATGGATTGCATTTGCTTTCATATTTAGTCAGAGACTGAAAATCTATTGGGGGGAGATGATGGCGTCTGAATTCGTCCGAATGTTCGCTTGGAAGGATACAGACCGAATGGCTGCAGCAGGTAAAGCCATATTCTTGTTGGCCCTGCCCGGGTTTATTATCGTAAGCGTTGCCTTTGGATTAAGTTCCTTCTCCTTACTCGGGGCGATCTTCATCATCCCTATTGGGGGGGTGATCGCTTATGGAACATCCCATATGCTAGCGCCTTGGTGATTCTTCAATCACCGGAGAATTATCCGCTACACCTGGCGCTACTAGGTAGTACAAATTCATAAGTGCAGACAGGCTGCCCCTTATAAGTCCATCGGACCTGTAGGAACAGCCTGCTCTGTTTCTTCGACACATGTGGGTGGATTATCTTTCTTTAGCAAGGAAAGCGTCAAATTGCTCTTGTTTATCTGCTATGTAGGCTTCCATAACCGGGGTAGTAGAATAATAATTCATTACCTTGTTGTTGTTCCACTTCCATGCTGGGCCCTGCCACTGAACCTCCTAATTCGAAAAATTTTCAATCTCCCCTTGATTATAGGGTTTTCCAGAGGAAAATTCCACGATTTGGCATGCATTCGAACTTTTACATATCTTCAGAAGCAGATTTGCTACTCGGCAGACCAGCTTTTTCCTTCTCCTTTTTGGCGTCATACCCTTCGGTTATGTTCGTTGCCACCGAGATGACATCGGGAAGCGACAGAAGCTTGTCAAGTGTTTCGCGATTTTTTCTGGACTTATCCAGCTTCACAATCATGTGCATACGGACCGCGTGCTTCGACCCTTCAACCATGGTCGTTTGGTCATTCTCAATATTGATTTTGATGATTCGAATTCCTAATTCTTGCAAAGTTGACATGATGGTCCCGATATTCCCATTACCATCCCAAACTTCTATGTTTAACTCTTTGGTTTGTCTCGATTTAGAAAAAACTTTTTCCAATTTATTGAGCAAGAACAGACTGAAGAATGTTACAAACGCAGTTAGTATTGCACCAAAATAAAACCCCGCCCCTACAGAAAGACCAATCGCTGCAACAACCCATAAAGATGCTGCCGTTGTTAATCCCGAGATAGTTGTTCCTGTTCGCATAATGGTTCCAGCCCCAAGAAATCCAACACCAGCTACTACTTGTGCTGCAAGTCGCGCTGGGTCCATCCTAACATTAGGTTCATAAGCAAACTGGGAGAATCCATAGATCGATAATATTACAATGAGTGTAGAGCCAATACAAACTAATATATGTGTGCGGAATCCGGCAGAATGACCGCCTAATTCGCGTTCTAGTCCAATCAATCCGCCCAAACCAAGCGCGATGAAAATGCGTATACCTATTTCCCAATACTCAATGTGCCAAACAGCAGGGTTAGCTTCAATCATTATACATTCACCTTCAATCTATTAGATCAACATAAATTCGCTCGCGTTCTTTATAATAAACGATCTCTGTGTATCCTACATTCGATATTAGTGCAATAGCCTCATCAAGCATCGTTCCAAGATCGTCGGGAAAATGTGCATCAGAGCTTAGGGTAAGTGGAACGCCATGTTGATGTAAAATATTCAAAAATGCTGGACTCGGGCACATTTCCTTAACAGGATAACGGTAAGCTAAGCCTGTATTCACTTCCGTAGCTACGTTCGCTTGCTTTAAGGTTCTGGCCACATCCTCATACATCGGCAGCAGAATATGTTCATCCGGCCTATAATTAAAAACTTTCAAATTGTCCAAATGAGCTATGATATCGAATAAACCACTTGAAGCAGCAGCTTTAACACAGTCGAAAAATTGGCGATATAATGCGGTCAAATCCTTTTCCCTGAAGCGATCCTTCAAGTTGGGATTATCAAAACCCCAGCCATCCAGAAAGTGTACAGAGCCAATGACGTAATCCAACTCATAGCGACCTAGCAGCTCGCCTAACTCAACCTCACCATTCGGAAAATAATCCGCTTCTATACCGAGAGATATCGGATACCCCCTATGCTGGGCCTCACGAACTACATCCACAAAAGATTCAATTGAGCTCATGCATACCCGATCAAGCCAATGTCTTTGTGCTTTTCCCAGCGGTGAATCATCCAAGGTCATATGTCTTTCATAATAAGGACGGAATTCGCTAAATCGATATAAATGATCAACGATACCGAAGTGACTAATGCCCTGTTGTCGCCCTTGCTTCAAGTACAAAGAGAGCCATTCTATGTCAAAGCAGCCTTTATCCGTTCTTTCCTGCAGCATCGACATCAATTGTTTAATCCATATTAGTGTATGTGTAGCCTCGGGTAAACTAACCGAATCAGGAGATTCTCCGTTGTGTCGATGCAGCGTTTCCATTGCACGTGCAGTCCGCTGAAGCCAACTGGTCGAATACGGACCTTCTTCTAGATGAAAATGAAAATCAACCTTCACTCTGGCTCCTCCTTGTCTGCAACCAATATTTCTATTTCTTGTTCTGTCAAATTCTGAATCCATTCAGAAGGACAACCGCAGTCCGTAATAATCATGGAAACTTCTTTTATCGATGAGATTTTGGCAAATGTCGTTTTCCCGAATTTCGAATAATCAGCTAGTACAATGGCTTCCTCTGAACGTCCAATCATTCTGCGCGATATACTCGCTTCGTTCAGATCATAATCGGTAATCCCATCGTTTAGGGAAATACCTCCAACGGATATAAAAGCCTTATTCACTTTAATCTGCTGCAACATCATTTCGGTTAATGGTCCCGCGAATGATTGCTGAAGTACATTTAATTGTCCGCCAACAAAAATGATCCGTCCTTTGAATATTTCCATCGCGAGTAACAGGGTCGGAACAGAATGGGTGACAATCGTAATGTCATCACGCTCTCGCAAACAACGGAGAAGCTCTAATGTCGTTGTACCATTATCGATCATAATGGTCTCTCCGTAATTAACCAAAGAAGCTGCCAATGCGGCGATGGCACGCTTCTCCGCAGCATTGATCTGAGCTCTTTGAATAAACGGTAGCTCCCACGTGTCTAGTCTTGCTTTCACAGCGCCACCGTACACTTTTTTGAGCTTTCCGTCCTTCTCAAGCCGGTCAAGATCGCGACGAATCGTTTCTGTAGAAACATTAAGCTCCTCTGCAAGCAGATGAACATTAACCTTTTCTTCCTTTGCCAATTCAAGTAAAATTTTATTCTTGCGATCCTCGAATGATAATGACATCCATATTTACCCCTAATCCCTATGATTTAATGGCTTACATTCTGTTAGCGGTATAGCCACGGCTACCTTCGAATTTTCTTTTATTTTATGGATTTCCGTATCGTGCAAGGCATCTATCGTTAACTTCAGCCCATTCACATCCACATCGAATCGAATGACATTCCCCAATACACTCACTTGGTTAACCCAGCCCATACCCGTCATAAATGTAGCTTCAGTATAATCCTTTGTATGATTATCAAGTGCAATAACGATTGCCTCCGGACGTACGGCGAATAATTCGCCTTGAGGAATGACCGACATGCCTGCTTCAAGTATTTCCGAATGACTAAAGACATTGTAGTTACCGATGAACCGGGCTACATATTCGGTTTTCGGCGACGTATATATCTCTTCAGGCGCACCAACCTGTTCAATCGTACCATGATTCATTACAAAAATTCGATCGGATATCGTCAAAGCTTCCTCCTGATCATGTGTGACGAATATGGTTGTCATCTTCAAGCGTTGCTGGATTTTGCGAATTTCATTGCGGAGCGTTCTGCGGATTTTGGCATCCAGTGCACTTAAAGGTTCATCGAGCAGAAGAATTTTCGGACGTTTGACAAGTGCGCGGCCCAATGCTACCCGTTGCTGCTGACCACCCGACAACTCGTGAGGAAATCGATTTCCTTTCCCTTGCAAATCAATCAATTCAATCATCTCTTCAACAAGCGGAGTATAATGTTCCTTCTTCATCCCTTCCATCTTCAAGCCAAAAGCAATGTTATTGTACACATTCATATTCGGGAAAAGCGCATACGATTGAAAGACCATGCCAACCTCTCGATCCTTCGGGTACAAATAAGTAATATCCTTGTCACCCACATGGATACTGCCCGTATCGATATCATTCAACCCTGCAATCGCTCTTAGAAGTGTGCTTTTGCCGCAACCACTCGGCCCGAGTAAAGTGATAAATTCCCCTTCCTTGATCGATAAGCTAACATTCTTTAATACTGCGAGATCATTGTACTTTTTGGAAACATTGTCGATCCGCACATAACTCATCGGTCTTCCTCCTTAGGTTTACCCTTTGAAACATTCGTTCTTGAATTCCAACTGCCCAACTTAAGAATAATGGCTGAAAGTACAAATACCAATACGAAGAATATGAGGATGATCGCGCTGGCAGAATGCCCGCTAACTCTCATCATACTCAACAAGTAAATCTGGATCGTCTCATAACTACCGCCTACTAATATGTTTGCAAGTACAAATTCACCTAATATAGTGGAGAATGACAGCAGGCTTGCTGTAAGAACTCCAGGTAATATATTAGGAACGATTACTGAATGAAAAGCGCTGACTTTACTTGCTCCGAGCACCTCGGCCGCATCCATCAAATCCTTGGCATTAATTGTACGCAAGCTATTCCTTGTGCTCTGATACACATACGGTAATACTACGATAAAGTAAGCACCTATAAGAATCCATATCGTGCCTGATATTGCGAGGGGCCCAGACGAATATACCTTAATTAAACCTACGGCTGCAACGACTCCAGGGAAAGCAAAGGGTAGCAGCACAAGTATCTGCAGCGTTCTCTCCAGCTTCGGATAATAGAGTACTATAATGAATATTGTCGGTATCATAATAAGCAAACTGATAACAACCGTAATCGTACTGACCAATAAGGATCTGCCCATGGCCTCTAGGAAGCGGGTATCACTGAAAATTTCTGCGTACCACTTCAGAGTAAACCCCTTCGGTAGAATTGTTCCTTGCCATTCTTGGCATAACGAGTAGGCAAGCGTTCCTGCAACCGGAATACATAAATATACAATGAGCATGGTAACGATGGAGGTATTCCACACTCGACCGTCTTTCCTCTGAATCAGGCTTGTGTCCTTCATCGTTATCTCCTCCTCGTTAACTTCACCATTCTCTCATTGATATAAAGTGCCAATAGCATTGTTATTGCTAGCAAGACAGCCAATGCACTGCCAAGCTCAGGGCGGGCAAACACATCACCAGAAACTAGCTTTCCAATGCGAATTGGCAGCAGGTTAAAGTTGATCGAGAGCGCGTAAGCAGTTGTGTATGCACCGAGAGCGTTTGCAAATAATATAACAAAAGTTCCGAGAACACTTGGCATAATAGTAGGAAGACCAATATATAGCCAAAATTTGCGATTCGATGCTCCAAGAATTGCTGCACCTTCACGCCATTCTTCACGAATTCCATAATACGCAGGATACAACAGCATAATCCCCATTGGAATCTGAAAATAAATATATACAATAGTCAAACCAGCCCATGAGTACGGATCAAAGGATCCCAATACCTGCCACCCTAATTTTTGAAACAGAAGCGTAAACATCCCGTTGCTTCCAAGCAATATTATATACGAAAAAGCTAAGGGTACTCCTGAAAAGTTAGTAACCATATTGGTAAACGTTAATAATTGATCACGTCTTCTTCTCGTAAATCTTGTAATCGAATAAGCACAGAACAAGGCAAAGAACGTCCCAGCGACACTAGAAAAGAAAGCAATGGTTATACTATTCTTGATTGCCTGCTGATAGATCGGGCCCGTCATCATAGTAATATAATGACCAAGGGTAAACCCTTGGTCATTATCACTTTGAAAACTCGATAGCAGCATACTCAATACTGGAACAGCTTCAAATGCAATAATCCATACAAGAAAGGGCGTAAGTGCCAATAATATTATTTTATTAGTGCCTGCACCTTTTCTTCCCATGTTACTGCCAGCTCCTTTATTGTAGACTCCCACACCTTATAATCGTTGATCGGTTTGACGTTTTTATATTGCTCTGGTGCGATTAATTTTTGGGCAACGTCATCAGGAAGCTTAACACTCGCACGAATAGGTCGTGCATATCCTTTGGCTAAATTAATTTGGCCTTGATCACTAAGAATGTAGTCACGAGTAAACTTTGCAGCGTTAGGATGTGGAGCATACTTGTTAATAATAGTTGCATATCCGCTCACAACAGAGCCTTCTGATGGGATGCTTACTTCATATTTATCAAATCCCAATTGATCTCGATATCCTAGAGCGTTAAAATCCCATAGAAGAGCTACCTTCACTTCTCCTTTTTCTATGTTGGCCACAGTAACATCTACTTTGGAAAGACGATTCTGCTTGGCTAATTCAGTAAAATAGTCGATACCTGGTTGAATGTTCGATTCGTCTCCACCGTAAGCAATAGCTGCGGCCAGCACTGCATGTTGAGCTTGAGCTGCTTTTGCTACGTCGCCAACTCCAATCTGATAATCACCATTCTTCAGATCTTCCCAGCTCTGTGGACACGCACTTACTAACGTTTTGTTGCAAAGAATGGCCATTGATCCTTGGTAGCCTACAATCCAATGTCCATCCTCATCTTTGGCCCAATCAGGAATTTCGTCCCAATATTGAGTTTTATAAGCCTGAGTAACACCCTTCTCCACGGCAATCGGTCCAAAAGCAATACCTACATCACCAATATCTGCTGTCGGTTTGTTCTTCTCAGCTTCGAACTTGGCAATTTCCTCTGCGCTGCCCATATCTGTATCGGTATGATTAATTGCGAATTCCGTTTTTAAATCCTCCCAAGTATCCTTCCAGTTCGCCCAAGAATCTGGCATACCAACACTGACAACTTCCCCTTCGCTTTTAGCAGCTTGCTTCAATTCATCGTACGTAAGAGCTTTATCATTCGAAGTCGCTTCTTTCGAATCTTCCGAGCATGCTGATAAACTCACTAGCAGAACAGCTGACACCCCAATGATCGATGCTTTTTTTAACCACTTGCTTGTCGAACTTGACATTGTTGTTCCTCCTTGTTTTGTAGATCATTTATATTCCAACCGAGCTTAGTTAAAGCCCGGTACAGGAATTTCTCTCATTTGTCCAGAAGTGGGGATGCCCAGCAAACGGCATACTAACGGTGCGATGGCAAGCTGCGGAATGACATCCGTGTACACTCCAGGAGTAATTCGATCGCTTATAATGAACAATGGAACATCCCTTTCATCCGATCCTGTTCCGCCATGATGGCCGTCGGGATTCATGCCATGGTCCGAAGTAACGACAATCTCATATCCTAATTGAATCCATTGAGGAAGCAGCAGAGACAATATATTGTCCATAGCAAGAGTCTTTCCTCTATACTCTGCAGAATCGGAGCCAAACTTATGTCCAAAGTCGTCAATCCCCATAGGGTGTATGTATAAAAAATCAGTATCATATGTTTTTCGTAAATATTCAGCATCTATGAAAAGGTGAGAGTCAGGGTAAGTATCGTCGAAGTAGAACTTGCCATGCTGAATAGGGCGCTCATCGTTATGCTGTTCCCTGTCTTCAACCATATCGAAGGGTGCCTTGTTATAAAGCTCGCTAACCCAATGATAAGCTGCTGCAGCTGTTATTAGACCACTCTCTCTAGCAAGGTGAAATATACTTTTCTGGTTAGATAGTCGAACAGCCTGATTGGAGGTGATCCCATTCTCGAAGGATGGTGTACCTGTTAAGAGCACTTCATATAATGGTCTTGATAAACTTGGGAGCTCCGATTTTACCTTATAGAACGACGCTTGTGATTTTTCCACCAAATGGTTCATATATCCCATGGAAGAAACGGCAACATCAAATTTCAAACCATCTAATACAATCATAATGACTTTTTTCACCACCCAGCTCTTCCTCCTTTTTTCATGTTGTTTTATATATTATTTATGTTGATTTAAGTTTATAATAAAGCCTATATATAATAGTTGTCAATGCAAAAATTCTTAACAAAACATTTACAAATAGTTGATTCCATAGGATTTATAAAAATTTATACCCTGCATTATAAAAAACAACATAAAACCACAGTGTTAACCAATAACCCCTTGGTTAGTACTGTGGTTTTATTGTAAAAGAGAACTTAATCCATTCTATCCTATCCCTCGCCCAATTCTCTTTCTTTACGCAGGATTTCATCCATTGAGGTTGACAATGCTGCTTGAGGTCCTAGGAAGTTCTTTTTGTAGTAGGTCAAGTCCATGACGATGAGTATAATCATCATTCCTCCTACTGCATAACCGGCCATTTCATTCGGAGGGATTACCATGACGGTACAGATGAACACAATCCAGATCAATGCAAGTACGGAGATGAAATTGCTGTATTTCCCCAGATTCCATGGACCAAGGTGTTTATCTTGGAATCTTCCTTGTCTTTTTGCAATCAATTTCAATAAGATTGGAATACCGTATGCCACATATAGACCGACTACACTGACCGCTGTGAGGAATGCGATTGTCGTATATGTTGCTTCCGGGTTTACCGTTTTAATTATGTAGTCGATGAGAGCAAGACAGAAAGATAGAACAACAGAGAGCCAAATTGCCTTAGCGGGGGTGCGGTATTTCTTAGAAATTTGCGCCCACTGCTTGCTGCCTGGCATTCCTTTGTCACGTGAGAACGCATACATCATTCGTGAGAAGGAAGTAATCGATGACAAGCCACAGAACCACATTGCGGCAGTAACAAGCCACAGTATAATCGAGCCGAATGTACCGCCGAGGGCTTCACTGATTACATGAATGAATGCGTTGTCCGCAGCTGTAGCAGCTCCAGCATCCTTAATGGAGAGTGTAACAAAGGCGAGCATAATAAAGCCGATGACGAAGGAGTAAGCAACTGAGGTGAAAATCCCCCAAGGTGCGCGAACACGCGGGTTAACGGTTTCTTCAATGGTATGCGCTGAGGCATCATAACCTGTAAACGTCCATTGAGCCTGCAAGAGACCTATCAGGAATGCGAACATATAAGGTTTATCTGAGAATGTCTCGCCTACTTGGAATAAATAATCGATACTATTCAGTCCGCCCTTGGTGAATAACGCCAAAGATACGACCAAGATAGCAACGATGATAATATGATACCAAGCGGAGAAATCGTTAAGTTTGGCAACTACACGAATTCCGATATGGTTGAAGATACCATGGCTTAACAGAATAATTGAAAACGCGATTAGAATGGTCGTGTCGGTTGAAGTATAGTTGAACACACTTGCAAGCAATGGATCGGCAAACAAGGCAACAGAGTAATCGATCCCTGCTACGATACCGATCTGTCCGATTAAGTTAATCCAAGCTGTATACCAACCCCAGCGCTTGTTCTTGAGAATGGCTGCCCAGTGATATAACGCGCCAGCAGTAGGAATCGCTGATGCCAATTCCGCCATAGATGCCGCGACGAACATTACGAACAGTGCAACAATAGGCCAACCGAAGCCCATCATACCCGCACCACCATAAGTCAAACCGTGACCATACAAGGATACCGCACCTGTTAGAATGGAGATGATCGAGAATGAAATCGCAAAGTTGGAGAATCCACCCATGCTGCGAAGCAGTTCCTGCGCATAACCAAATTTGTGTAGCTCATGTTTATCTTGCTCATGTGAATGTGCACTCATTCTTTAGCCTCCTCATGAAATACGTGATCAAACTCTAAATCATTCATTTGCCCAAGAAGCTTTCATGTTTGCTCTCGTCAAACTCCCGGACGCCCTTCCCAGCGATACGGACAATCCACAGTGCAACTAAACAGGTAAAAACAATGATCGCAATGCCGATAAACGTACTCATTCTGTTCACCTCCTTCTCTACCCTTCTTCAAAATTGAAAGCGTTCACAAAATGATTATAGGAAAAGCTTTCTAGAAGCTTTATCCACCAGTGAATGAATCCGCTGCTAAATCATCAAATTTACACCGCTCGCTTTTTGTTCCAGCATTCTCTTCAGGATTGTTCCGATATGAGCTCCTGCTTCTACGGGAGGTGTTCCCCCGCGATGTATGTTGGAGATGACGGTACGTTGTGATTCAACCATGCCTTTTCTCGGTCGATAGCACATATAGGCGCTCATGGAGGATGCTGATACCAATCCCGGCCTTTCCCCAATGAGGATCACCAGCACTTCGGGTTCAAGCAATTCACCGATATGATCCATACAAGCGACCCGCCCGCCTTTGACGAAAAAGGGTTTGCCCGCTTGAAGCTGTTGAGCCTTCAATGAGTCGAGAAGAGAAGGCAGAACATCTGCCAGATTTGCTTCAATTGCGCCAGCGCTCAAACCATCCGATACAACGATCTGTACTTGCGGCTTTCTGATGCACCGCTCCTTGATCAACGCCACGCCCTGCTCATTAATGAGCCGTCCCTTATCCGGACGCTTCAAGTAATGCTCCTTATTGTCAATACAAGTTTCAACTGTGAACAATCCGAACTTGTCGATCAGTTCCTGACTGACTTCACCATTAACCGAATCGACCGCAGCCGCGTGATCCAGGAAAAATTTAAGCATAGTGCGTGTTAACGGCCGTGTCCCCGCCCGCCATACCCCAATCCTGGCTGGAGTACTCGCCTGCAGTTCTGCCATGTTCTCCGGATGCTGCGGATTTGGGACAACCGTTTTCCAGACTAGGGCTTCTACGGATGGCTTCTCCTGATTTGCCAGAATGGGCTTATCTTCCTTGGGGACGGTAAAGTGTTGTTCCAACCGCTTCATCACCTGATCCACCAAACTTTCCATCTCTTGCTCGGCTTTCATCCATTCACCTCCTTCACTAACATCAAATGAATATCGTGGCGTCTCCAGCTAATCGAGTCAATCGACCGTTGTCCATGAGTCCCATCTGCTCCAGCCATCGCTCAAACTCGGGAGCCGGCCGCAATTTCAAAGTTTCCCTCAATGTTGCTATGTCGTGGAAGCTTGAGGATTGATAATTAAGCATACAGTCATCCGCCATCGGTGCGCCGATGATGTAGTTGACTCCAGCCGCAGCTAGTAGAACGCATAGATTATCCATGTCGTTCTGATCAGCCTTCATATGGTTTGTATAACAAACATCTACTCCCATCGGAATCCCATGCAATTTGCCCATAAAATGATCCTCCAGCCCGGCCCGGGTGACCTGTTTGGCATCATACAAATACTCTGGTCCGATAAAACCTACGACCGTATTGACAATAAAAGGATTATAACGCTTGGCCAAGCCGTAGCATCGAGCCTCCATCGTTAACTGATCAATACCGTGATGAGCTTCCGAGGATAACTCGGACCCCTGACCCGTCTCAAAATACCACAGGTTTGGACCCGTGCCCGTCCCTTCCCTGCGAATTAAATCATCAGCTTCATCGAGCAGCTTTACATCGATACCGAAAGCTTGATTGCCCAATTCCGAGCCGGCAATACTCTGGAACACCATATCCGCTGGAGCGCCCTGCCGAATCGCTCTCATTTGTGTAGAAATATGGGCTAGAACGCAGTTTTGTGTGGGGATCTTCCACCGCTCCATCACTTCTTTGGTCAAGGACAGAATATTCTTCACAGAATCCGTAGTGTCGATTACAGGATTTATCCCAATGACCGCATCCCCGATCCCATAACTTAACGCTTCATATAACGAAGCTTTGATACCAGGGAGACTGTCTGTAGGATGGTTAGGCTGCGCACGACCCGACAAAACCCCTCTTTGTCCGATGGTGATATTGCATTTGGCGGTAACCTCCATCTTGGATGCAGCATGGATAAGATCCATATTGGACATCAGCTTGGTGACGGCTGCAATCATCTCGCTATTCAATCCGCGACTGATCCTCTTCATTTCCTCCGACCCGGTCTCCTGCTGCAGAAGCTGTTCTCGTAATTCGGCAACGGTCCAGGACTTGATGTTGGCATAAATTCTCTCATTAACCTGGGATTCTATAATGCGGGATACCTCATCCTCTTCAGGCATAATCAACGGTTGATTGCGAATATCTTCGAGTGTCAATTCGGATAACAGCATCCGGGCAGCAACCCGTTCCTTGGCATTCTCCGCAGCGATACCGGCCAGATTATCACCGGATTTCTCTTCATTGGCTTTAGCAAAAATCTCTTTAAGATTCTGAAATTGATAAGTATGACCAAGTAATGTAATTTTCTTATACATATTTCTCACCTCCATCTGAATTAGCGATATGTTATTTGTTCAGCTCAGGCACTTCCATTATTATTCGAAAAAGCGAGGGTTTTCACTGAAACGGGAATCATGTCTCCTGGAAGCGGTTCGCCTAAGTCTATGTAATCTCCATGCTCGACCCGAATTTGATCAATGCATACGATAGAAGGACGATTATCGCAACGTAGCTGCAGGGATTGCCCCAAAGCTTTGGCCATATCGCTCTCACATACCACAACAAGGACCTTAGCGAGAGGAAATTGTTGCTTATAACAGCCTGCCAGCTCGTCAGATAATGTTTGCAGCAATGAATATGAACAGTATTCGATTCCCTTCAGGGCAATAGCGAATGGGATGGGCTGATCAGCCCCATAAAGCCGAAAACCGCCGGTTAGCATATGATCAACAGCCGCTCTTACACCATCCCGATTGAAGTTAGCCTCATCAGACAGCTCCAGAGTGAGAACAGGTAAATTACGCAAGGGCAGTATTGATTTTTCGATGTGAATGGTTGCACCACTAATTTCCATACTCTGCATCCCCGCTCCGATAACGGTCGCTCTGACCGTCTGCGTTGCTCTGCGCACAACGAACGGACAATGTGCACTCTCCTCGACCAAACTATGTGCGAGCAGTGGACCGATGTCCCCGTATACGACTGTATCCGCCAAATTATTCGGTATTGGACGATCCTGAAGATGGGCCACTCCCCCCGAGAACATCACTTCGTTAGGGACTGGCAGACGTTGCCGCGGTGCTTCCCCGACGATCAACAAACTCCCATCCTCCTGTGATTTTCCGCTAATATAAGACAGCATTGATTCAGATAACCGCAGAACCAAATGCTTCAGCACTGGGAAGCTGATCCTCCCCCCTTGTCTGACGTCAAGTCCCTTGCGGTTGAGCCAAGCCTTTAATTGCTTGGAAACATAGTTGACATTTCCAGCTGCATCCAACCGAATCAATCGACCTCCGACATGGAACGTAACCATTGCGATCGTACGTCCGTTTTGGAAATAAGCACAATTGGCTGTACCTCCCCCCACATCGACATTGCAGATAATGCCGCGAATTCGCTCAGACCGTTCAAAGGCGCCGGATCCTTTACCAGCCAATAACGCTTCCAAATCGGCCCCTGCAGTCGCAACGACGAAATCGCCTGACTTCTCTGCCAAGTAATGAACGATTCGCTCGGCATTCCGCTTTGTGGCCGTTTCTCCCGTAATAATGACAGCTCCGGTCTTGACGTCATGCAAATCCACCTTGGCTTTCCAGAATTCACTTAACAAGAACTCGGACACAAGGTCTGTATCGATCAAATCATCTGCAGTCAGAGGCGTTTGAATAATCGGGCTCATGTAGTCGATTTTCCGTTCAACGATTTCATACCTCGGCAACGATAAAGTGTTGGACATACGGGCAAGTCTGAGTCGGCTTACGATAAATTTGGTTGTACTGGTACCCAGATCGATTCCGACGCTCGTAATCCATTGCTCCTCCACTTCCCGCACCTCCTTGGTCTATTCAATGATGAATTCGCTGTCGCCCATCAATAATTCTGTGTGCCAACTCCACCATGGTAAGTCGCTGCTTCATGCTTTCCCCGCGCATCCACTGATAGGCATCTTCCTCATTGCAGACAAGCTCAGCCATAACATGCCCTTTGACCTTTTCAATAATTTTCCGCTCTTCAATCGTTTGCTTTAAGCCCCGGATATCATTCTTCAGGCTTTGCACCATGCGATTCTGACTAAGGGCAATCTCCACTGCAGGGAGCAGATCTTCTTCCGTCACCGGTTTAACCAAATAAGCCGAAACGCCAACATTACGGGCATCGGCCACCAGTTCCTTCTGACTATATGCGGTTAATAACAAAATGGCTGTATCTGTACAGCTGCTGATGATACTGGATGCCTTGATGCCGTCCATCTTGGCCATCTTCACATCCATAATAACAAGATTGGGTCGAAGTTTATAAGAAAGCTCCACAGCTTCTTCACCGTTCCTGCCCTCTCCTACCACATCGTATCCATTCTCCTGCAGCATCTCTTTGATGTCCATACGTGTTAAGGGTTCATCATCTACTATGACGATTCTACGCTTGCTCGACATGGCTCATTCCTCCTGGTCAATAGGGAATAGAATGCGTGCTTCCGTGCCCTGACCGGAATCGATCAGCTCGAATGTCCCATTCAGGTCTTCACGGACTAGCGTTTCGACAATTTGCAAACCAAGGTGGCCGCCTTCAGCGGAAAGCCGATTCATCCCGATCCCGACACCATTATCGGTTATAGTCAAGAGGACAACAGGTTGTTCCACCTTGATTACGATGAGGATATGGCCTGCATCACGATTGTAAAAAGCGTGATCGACACAATTCTGAATCAGTTCATTAACAACCAATGCAAGGGATGTAGCTTTGCTTGATGGGAGATACATATCGTCCGATTCAAGCTGTATATTTAATTGTTGCCCGGAGTAGGTGAACGAGCCTTGAATCGTTTTGATAATACGCCTTAATACATCCTTGCAATTGATCGTATCAATACCATATTGGGCCAGTATCTCGTGAATAATGGAAATACTATTGATGCGATTAATACTCTCCAAGAAAGTGCGCTCCACTTCTGGAGAAGGTGAACGTCTCATCTGTAAGCGAAGTAAACTAGAAATCGTTTGCAGGTTATTCTTGACACGATGGTGAATTTCCTGAATGACTGCTGACTGAACGATGAGCTGTTTCTCTTTTTCCTTGATATCCGAGATGTCACGCAGCAGCATGATGCCTCCTATAACCTTTTGGCCGGAGAAAATGGATACCAGCTTGATCTGTAATGACAGATTGCGAAATTGGTATTCCTTCTGAATCATGCCTCCCAACTCATATAACTCTTGACTAATGGGTCCAAACCCAAGCTCGTCAACATGAATGTGTTCCCTTGGTTGTCCAAATCCTATCCTTTGCAGCATGCTTAGAGCTTTTGTATTCGTGTAAGTAAGTACACCTTTACTGCGATTGAATATGATGATGCCTTCATTGATGAGATCAGGTACGTTGGTATCTGACATACTGATTTGCAGCAACGTTTCACTCAGATTCTCAGCAGCCTCAATCAGCATCTCCACATCTTGTTCCTTGCGGACCTTCTCGGTTATATCCTGTTCCATAATTAGAATACCGATTGTTAGGCCGTCCGGGTTTAGAATAGGAGTGATATTCTGCTGCATCGTCACATGCTCCTGAGAGATTGCACGGGAGCCAATGAGCGGTCGGCCTGTTTGAAATGTATAGAAAACACCCGGTTCATTATCCAGTAATGCTTTCTGCCCGATAACAGAGCCTTTATAAAGCGATTTAGCAGTGGCCGGTTGCGCCTGAGCGATGACCAGAGCACTATCCTGTCCCGGAAGCGGACAGTCGATAAAAACGTCAGCCTGAGCAATATCAGCCATAACCTGAAGGTATTGAATCATCTGCTCGATAATGAGGGCATCCTCTTCCGGCAGCAATTCCCTTAATTGTGCAGAGTCCAATCGTAATGGCATAATATCCCCCGTAGGCAGTGACTTTTCTTTATTCTGTCACAAGCTTTATTGCATCGTAAAGTGATACTTTAATCCGTTGGATATTCTCAGACGCAAGTGGCAATATGCTGCCTTAATTGTTCTATACCTTCTCCAGTTTCTGAGGAAACGTAGAACACTTTTCCTTGGGGCAGCGCCTTACACAGTTCTTCGGTGGCCCGTTCACACCTCGCCTCCGGCAAATCGATTTTCGTCACCACCCCAACTGCGTTTATCGGAAATCCCTGTGCGAATCCGGGTGGAAACGGAACTCTTTCAGCGGTACTATCCATAACCAAGAGCAATAATCCGGCCTCGAGCGATGTTGCCATGAGAGACCGGTAGAATAATGGGTTCTCACTGTATTCCCCGGGCGTATCAATTAACCAGTCCCGATAATCCAACGCTT
Source organism: Paenibacillaceae bacterium (assembly GCA_040904605.1). Classification (GTDB taxonomy): domain Bacteria; phylum Bacillota; class Bacilli; order Paenibacillales; family UBA4045; genus UBA4045. Next base: position 24,333 of record JBBDTA010000050.1, on the reverse strand, counting down.
GCGTTTTGGCAGCAGGCTGGCTATCACCCAGCAAGGCCCTGACTAAGGACGACTTACCCGCGCCAACAGCACCAATGATCAATACTTTCCTCATTAAGACCTCGTAACTTCTGCTGTTGCATAGTGAAGTTTTTCTTTCAGAAAATCGTTAATGCCCTGCAGCGCCATCTCTACCGCAGCGACCTCGCCGCTAATAATGAGAGAGCCGGTAAACCGATCCAGAAATCCAAGCTCCACATGGGCTGCCTTAGTTGCAATATCCGCAGCAATAATAGCCGTCTCCGTCGGGGTCAATGTAAGGATACCGATGGCTCCGGCATCACTCAATCCAAGCTTGGTGTATAACATCTTATCCGGATTGGCTATGACATGGGCCAGGGTCACCTGTTTGCCAGGGACATACTCTTGAATGACCCTACTCCTTTGCTCCTCCACTGCTGACTCCCACCTCCATAGAATCGATAATGCCAACAATTACAGCATCTATAGGAGATTGCTGAATGCCCAGAATGGTTTTAGCCGGGCTTCCACGCGATATAATAACCTTCTCCCCGATGCCAGCACCGATTCGGTCTGCAGCAACAATAACTTGCCCTGCTTCCTGACCAAGATGATCGGTGGGCTGAACGATGAGCAGCTTAAGATTATTCATACCAGTTTCCTTTTGAGTTGCCCATACACTTCCGACCACTTTACCTAGTATCATCGGGTTCATCCTTTACTTCATAATTTCTATGACAATTGCCCGCTGACGCAGCGCATCTCGGGCTAGCGGAGTAATGATTGTCCGTTTGCTTACCCGCAATATCTTCCCTTCGGAAAGAACTGTTTTCACCCATTGTTCGGTCAATAGCCTTCCTTCAAAAACAGCAGCCTCCAGCCCATTCGAAGATGCTGCTGCCTTACCGGCAAGTGCGTTCGTCAGTTTGTCGGATTTGTGCCACATTTGTATGAGCGGCTTGACCAACGACTCCCGCTGTTGAACAATAATACCCAACTCCTTAAGCTCCTCCATGAACTTCTCGAAACGTCGACGGTACGGATCCGGGAGTTCCAACACACTCAAGGTTCGCCGATCGGCCCGCTTGATTCCCGAACATTCTGACCCAACAATGACCGGCTTGTTCAGTATCAATGCAGAGCATACAATTTCCGATTTGATCGTTCCTTTAAGACCCATCGCTATGCGCGCTGCATGATCCAAATCGATTTCCGGGATGATCACGGCATCGTACAATAAAGGTATCTCGATTGGAGACGGTGCATTCTCATCCATGGCTATGACTTGATCTGCACCGCCGCTTTCGATTCGGCTAATTCCGATCCAACCGGCTGTCGCTCCATCCAGAAACAGAGCATCATGTTTGATATCGGCTCTCTGTAATTCGATAAACGTATCCAGATAGGCTTCGTGGGCCTGGCTGTCACAAAATACGAACAGCACCTTCTTCGCTGGTGTTGTCGCATTCAATGGCAAATTCGGCATTGCTTGCAGAATTTCCTTGGTAATCGTTTCGACCATTTGTCGTAGTTCCAATAACTTCACCTGCCTAACCGGTTAGTAAAGAAGGATTGGTTCCTTCCAATAACCTCGAACAGATCTCCCGTTTTCACGGCGGCTGCATTACCTTCATCCGTATCCAAATGAAAATCCAACATAAATCGGTCACTCACCCGTACCGCCACATTCTGATAAATCACACTTCTCTCTCCCATTGTACGAAGTATCAACGTCTCCCCATTCTTAACACGGAATCGGGATGCATCGCTAGGTGCCATATGCACGTGGTTACGGGCTGCGATTAAACCTTCTGTCAGCTTGACCATGCCCGCCGGGCCTACTAGCGTTATTCCCGGAGTGCCTTGAATATCCCCGGATAGACGAACCTTTGGATGAACACCAAGCTTGTATCCGTCCGTAATAGAAACTTCAACCTGTGTCAAACCTCTAGCTGGACCGAGAATTCTTACATTCTCTATGCTTCCGCTCGGACCGAGAAGGGTCAATGTTTCATTACAGGCAAACTGGCCCGGCTGAGTTAAGAAGCGCAAAGAAGTCAATGAGAATCCTTCACCGAATAGAATGCTAACATGCTCGGGTGATAAATGAACATGGCGATTGGATACACCTGCAGGGATGGTCATCCTGGAATGACCTTGGCTATTCGCCACCGATTTTCTGGATAAGGACTGGTTACCTGCCATTTGCTGAACACTAATATTACGATCCTTCAAGAAATCCCGCGCCGCTGGGGTCAGCCGTTCACCTTCCATTAAAGGAAAAGGATTAGGTACACCTCTCCCCAACATGGATCTAAGCTGTGTTTCGGTAATGATGGTCACGATGAAAGATTAACCTTCCAATTTCGGCAGAATGTATTCAATATCCGAGTGCGGACGCGGAATAACATGAACGGATACCAATTCCCCGACCTTCTCCGCAGCTGCAGCACCTGCATCTGTAGCTGCCTTTACTGCCCCAACATCCCCGCGAACCATTACTGCTACCAAGCCTCCACCAACATGAACCTTGCCGACAAGCTTTACATTCGCTGCCTTTACCATGGCATCAGCAGCTTCTATTGCTCCCACTATACCCTTCGTTTCGATCATACCTAATGCGGTCATTTCTCCTGCCATTTTTCTTCCTCCTCGTACTATAATGAATTATCTTTTCACCCTTTAAACTCCATGAGCACTTGTTTCACGATTTGCATAACTTCTTCCCGACTAATCGGAAGGTTCAGCTTCTTCACTCTGTCTTCAGTTTCCGTTATCATACCGGGTTCAACATTACTTTCAGCGGTCACCTCCTTCAAGTCGCGAATTCCGAATGCGACTCTCTTGATATTCAACAAATGTTTGGGTCCAATGTTGTCAGAGGTAATATTGTTGCCGAAGGAACCGCAGCCGAGTGTCAAGGATGGCGGTATCCCTGTTGTAGCTCCAATGCCGCCAAAGGTCGTTCCCGCGTTGATGATGATCCGTGATGCCGGCTTTTCCAGAGCAAAGGCTTCGATAATCTGCTGATCCTCGCAGTGCAGTCCGAGCGAATGCCCCAAACCTCCCAGCTCCAATAAGCGAACACACAGCTTGCAGCCTTCACGCCAATCGTTAACGGTATATAGCGCCAGAATGGGCGATAATTTCTCCACAGAGAACGGATAATCTTTGCCAACTTCACTCTCTTCCGCGAGGAGCATGATTGTTCCTGCCGGAACATCAATACCGGCTAACTGGGCGATGGCTTTCGCAGATCTGCCGACAACCTTGGCATTCAGAGAGCCTCCAACCATAATAATCGCTGCGACCTTCTTCTTCTCATCGGGGTTTAATACATACGCTCCCCGTTTCTTTAATTCGGAGAGCAGCTTCTCTCTGATAGATTTGTCCGTAATCAATGCTTGCTCTGAGGCGCAGATGGTACCATTATCGAACGTTTTGCTGCGAATTATATGTTCTGCCACCTGTTCTGGCGAGGCACTCGGATGCACATACACCGGAACGTTGCCCGGTCCGACACCATACGCTGGTTTTCCCGAGCTATAAGCGGCTTTAATCATTCCCGTACCACCGGTAGCAAGTATTAGATCCGTAAGCTTATGCGTCATTAATTCCTTAGTGGCCTCCAACGTTGGACGCTGCAGACAATACAGAATGCCTTCCGGCGCGCCCGCTTCCAAGGCAGCACTCATCAACACCCTAGTCGTCTCCAAACAGCAGCCTTTCGCTGAGGGATGAGGACTAAAGACAATCGCGTTACGGGCTTTTATGGCGATTAACGCTTTAAAAATCACCGTTGATGTAGGGTTGGTTGAAGGGATAATTCCTGCCACAATCCCCACCGGTTGGGCTACCTCCCAAACCCGATTTACTTCATCGCGGTGGATGATCCCTACCGTTCTCATTCCTTTAATATGATCATATACAGTCTTGGAGGCGAATATGTTCTTGATCCGTTTGTCTTCGGGGTTTCCGAAGCCCGTCTCCTCATGAGCCAATTGACCTAGTCGACCGGCCTCCCTTTGTGCCGCTTGCGCCATACGCTCCACGATCACATCGATCTGTTCCTGCGACATCGCTTCGAGAATCAATTGAGCTTTCTTTGCGACCTGCAGACTGTCCCTGACTTCCTGAATAGAGTGAAGATCGGTATCCAGATTCATAACGGCTGTTCACCTTCCTTTTGTAGAATGGGTAACATCACCTGGATTAAATCCTGTTTACTTGTTCGAACGATTTCCCTCCCAGTAAGCGGAAAATTCACTAGCACCCTGGCCTGTCGCCGAAGTTCATGAATAGACAGCGCTTTCAAACGAACCAACCAATCGGCCACCGTTACAATCGGGGATACCGCAACCGACGGTACAACGGTCTTGCTCTTGCTCTTGTGCAGAATCATTGCCATGGTCCCGTTAACGGGATTGGCAATAACCCGGCTCCGGAGTAATACACCGACGCGTTCAGCAGCTTTGGCCCCCGCCTCAACTGCTGCACTAACGGAAGCCACATCTCCAGTAAGAAAAATAGTCACGATGCCTGCATCAGCAGATTGATAGGGCAACACTTCCACCTGCGCCGCTTTGGCTGCTTCATCCGCAGCTGCGATCAATGCAGTGAGTCCACGCGTTTCAATCATACCTAAAGCCTGTTTATAAGATTCCATTACCTCAACCCCTTACATGAAGAATTACTTGAAAGGATTCTGTGCTACCGAGCGGACAGCCTCTGCAAATGCTTCTGCGGCAGCGACGCAGGCCGATTGACTTCCAGTAAGCAGCCCTCCGGCAAAGTTCGTCTCTGTAGGGGGTCCATAGAATAACCGCATTTCCACATTCGCAGCCTTGAGTGCAGCGTCTAAACCAAACACCGCTTCAAGTGGCGGTGCGATCAAATAAGCAAGCGGTTCCCCTAAGGGAATGCCCGCTACTTCAGATAAATAAGAGCCTGTTCGAGAAATAACGTGCGCGTAATAAGCATGGCTGCCTTCCTCGTTCAATGCATAGAAGCATGCACCCTGTTCCATAAGTGCTATGGCAGCGTCCAAACCACTCTGTACCTCAGATGGCGTTCGACCACCCAATATGCCGATGAATTCCCCAGACAGCGGTCCGGATGCATGAGCTGAACCGGCATAGAACGACTTGGCGTATACCACTTCTACATCCGCTTTTTTGGTTGCCTCGTCGATTGCCGTGTAACCCACATCATCAATCGATGACGTTAATAAACCGATGCTTCTGACATGAGCGGGCAAGCCCATCTTCTCCGCAAGGGCGGCGTCTACGCTGGGAATAATACGTGTGGCTAACGGTATTGCCCGAATCGGTTGGTCATTCACTCAGGATCAACTCTTCCTCTTATGGAATGGCAGAATAACGGCCCTGTGAGAACAAAAAAGCGCCTTGTTGCAACCGTAATAAGCTGCAAACAAGGCACCATTGCCCAAAATTTATTTACTTTTTAATGATTTATATCTTATCATAACGTTCACAAATTTGCTACATTTTTTTGTATGCGAATTTCAATAAAACCTTTGGTACCGAGAATGAACAGACGTCCATCTCCCCATGTGCCAAGTCCATCAGGGGTAAACCAATTGACTTGAAATAGTTCGTTACTCTATTATCGCCAAGGAGAGTAGCGTCACCATAATCCTCCAGATCAGGAAACATTTTGTTATTATAATTGCCCACTTTGCTGTGTAAGACCAAAATATAGAAATTGTTCGATTTGATGGCTTCCGATATCACATAGAATACCCCGTAGAATCGGGGCGACTTGAGGCATTTAGTCGATGAGGCCCGAATCCGGTAACCTGAATGACTCTGCCGATTGCTCCATTCTCTATTAATTGCCCGGCAAATACATCCGAAATATCGATTCTCTCAATATCCGACCGAGTATCAGATGCTGCCTCAAAACCTGTTGGACTTGATTGGCATCCTGTACCTTTTCATAGGTGGATTTAAAGCTTTCTTTTCTAAGGATGTTCAACACTCTTCTTACATAACAGACTTTCTGTTGCTTGACAAGGGGAACAGCGCATTACGAACGTAACACGGTCGGAGATCGGATTTACTTTCCTTTTTTTCCAAATAATACAGTTGTGATTGGTCCGGAATATATGAGAAAGAAAAGACATCCTCATCCAACTTCTTACGTTTTGCTAGAATTCGAAGTGGAGATATTGAGAGGAGATATAAACTTATGCCAGCAACTTTGTAATGGTTAATTATACGGTTGGTTGGAACAACCACCGCAAGCAACAAATCGAGACGAATTAGCACAGGGTGAGTAGTGAAAACGTAATGCTGTTGTAGAAAAAAACCATGAACTCATTGAGTTTATGGTTTTTCTAATTGTTAGATATTAACCACTTACTTCTGAGCGTAGACTCTCGCAACCGTACTCAGTGCGACAGCACCGACCAGAATAACACCTTGGAAGATATACTGGAAGAACGTGGGAACACCGAAGATAGCTAGGCCGTTAAATCCAATCCCTATTATAAAAACACCGATAAACGTCCCCAGAACATGAAATTCTCCATCCTTCAGTGTAGCTGAACCCAAGAAAACAGCGGCAAACGCATTAATCAAATATGAATCACCCGCGCTCGTTGTTCCGCTACCTATCAATGAAGCCAATAGGATACCTGTAACGCCTGCACAGAACGCGCTGATCATAAAGGCAATAATCTTAATCATATCCACATAAATCCCGGAGAGCTTGGCTGCGTTCTTATTGCCTCCGACCGCTTGGATTCTCTGACCCAATTCCGTACGATTCAGTATGGTCCATAGAACAAGCAGGATAATCAACATGTAGATAATATCTATTGGAATTACATTAAATAGCTTAATTAGTGTCAAATGAAGAAATTCATCCGGAACACCTGTAGAAATGGGAGCTCCGTTAGAATAAGCGTAATTCAAACCTATTACTATACCTCCGATTCCTATCGTTGATATCACAGAGCTTACCTTAGCCTTAGTCACGATGAGTCCGTTAACAAACCCAATTAGTAAACTGACGAGAAGCACTAGGGTAATAGCCGCAGCCATTGGCATGTGCTGATTAACCATGAATCCTGTGACCAACACACCAGCGAAGCTGGCAATATACCCGATGCTCATGTCGAATTCACCGACGATCACCACAGCGGTAAGTCCTACTGCGATGATGGCCGCCAACGATCCTTGATTGAAGATATTCAGGAAGTTTGAGAAGGTGGCGAATGAATGGGGGCCTATAGCTGAGAAAACACCAATCATCAAGAACAATCCCATAACTGTCCCGTATTTGCCAACAAAACGTAATGTCTTTCTCCTATATTCCACACGACTTCCATCATTGATATTAGGTTTTAAGTTGTTATTAACATTCATACTCATCTCAAATTCGCCTCATTTAAATTGTTCTGGGCAATACCGTCATTATGAAGCTTCTTGTCGTTATTGGAAAAGCTTAATTTCAGAATAGCCTCCTTGGTAATCATGGTATTCTCCAACTCTCCCGAAACGCGGCCTTCAACCATAACAATCACTCGATCACATAGACCCGGTAGCTCCTCGACATCAGAGGAGATAATCAAGAAGGATATGCCTCTCTTGGACATCTCAATAATGATTGAATATATCTCCGAACGAGCTCCGACATCCACCCCTCGAGTGGGTTCATCCATGATGACGAGCTCTGGATTTCTTTCAAGCCACTTGCCGATTACTACCTTTTGTTGGTTTCCTCCACTGAGGCTAAGAATGGGAGCTTCTTCTGTATTCGTTTTGATATGAAGCCTCTGTATAAGCTCTCTTGAAATCTTACTAGCTCTCTTAAGGCTTATTACTGGAAGCCATTTGAAGGGTCGAATAAGCCCAAGATTAGGAAGATTGAGATTAAAATTAACATTCTTATTTAGAATTAACCCTTCAGTTCTCCTGTCTTCAGGTATGAGTGCAATTCCTCTTTTTATCGCGTCCATCGGGTTTTCGGGGTTAAAATCCTTATTATTAAACTTCATGTTCCCTTTTATTTGATGCTTTACTCCGAAGATAATCTGTGCAAGCTCGGTTCTTCCCGCTCCTACAAGCCCCGACAGGCCCAGTATTTCTCCTTGGTGTAGCTTGAGGCTGACATCTTTAACTTTTCCACCATCGCTAATATGATCCAACTCTAATATGACATGCTCATCATCATGATTCTGCGACTTACCCTTCAGAGCTGCAACATGAAAACCTGCAATAGAATCAATGATTTCTGCTTTACTCATCTGATTGGTAGAGGAATGAAGAACCTTCTGTCCATCCTTCATGACTGTAATTTCATCACAAATTTCCATAATTTCATCCAAACGATGAGAAACATAAACAACGGCTATATTCTGATTGATCGTGATATCGCGGATAACTTCAAACAACATTGCGACTTCGGATTCGGATAAGGATGCCGTTGGTTCATCCATGGCAATGAATTTGGCATTCTGGAATAGTGCTCTACCAATGGAAACCAACCACTGGTCCGCAATGCTCAATTCCTTTACAGGAGTATTCAGTGGAACCTTAAGATTGATCCTATCGATTACATTCTGAACTTTCTTACGCATATACTGCCAATCAATTAGGCCAAACTTGGTTTTCTTGGGTAATCCCAAGGTAATATTCTCAATGACATTGAAGTGCTCAATCAAGCTCAGCTCTTGATGAATAAAGCTCAGACCAAGCATGGTGGAGATATGTGGATTGGCTATTCGCACCTGCTCGCCATCCATGTAGATCACGCCGCTATCCGGCATCTCGACCCCGGCCAATACCTTAATAAGGGTAGACTTACCGGCACCATTCGCACCGATAAGTCCGTGTACCCTGCCACTTTGAACACGAAAACTTACGTTGTTCAAAGCTTTAACACCAGCATAAGCTTTCGTTATGCCTTCAAGCTCAAGTAATGGAATAGCATCAATCTTTTCCTGATAGAGAGCATCCATTGTATTCTTCCTTTTTTTAAGAAATATTGGGGTTACTATTATTGTACATTCTCTATCGCTTCGGGATGATCCTTGATAAACTGTTCAACGTTATCCTTAGTGATCAACACCGCAGGAATCTCAGCTGCGATCGGCTCCCATTCGTCACCTTTCTCAATCGCTTCCACTAATACTTCAACCATCTTTATTCCTTCCGAGTAGCTATCTTGCCAAGCTGTTGCCGTCATCCAACCTTCTCTAACTGCCTTAATCGCGTCTGCATTACCATTCTGACCATATACAAGAACATCTTTACGATCTTGCTGCTTCAATGAGGAGATGGCACCAAGTGCCGGGTCATCCCATGATCCCCAGATGGCGAGCTTGCTTGAACCACTAGGATGAGAGGCCAGCCAAGCATTCGCATACTGGGCACCATCCTGAAGATATCCAGGAATCTTGACTTCGTTCTTCGTCACCTTGATTTCCGGGTAATCAGCAAACGCTTTATCAAGTACATCTTCTCTTTCACGAGCGACCTGACCGGTACGGTAAGTCAGAGCCAATACATCACCTTTACCTTCCATATCTTTAATCATTTGTTCCACAATCGGTATTGAGTGCAAACCACCACTGCCATTCGTTACAACAACGGCTGTCCCCATTCCTCCACCCCACGTGCCAACCGGTATCTTCGCCTCAGAGGCAACACGCAAACCGGAAGCAAGTGAAGTTACTGGGAATACCATGTCAATGATGGCATCAACTTTTCTGGTAACAAAATTCTGGATGGCTGCATTCGCTTCATCTGCGCTCCCATGGGCATCGGTTACACTGACCTTCCAGCCCAAATCTGCTACAGCCTCCTCAACTCCCTTGATAAAACGTGCGTTATTGGCTTCAGAAGGAGAGATCGACACAATAGCCAGATCGAATTGATCATCACTGCCTGATCCCGAATTCGAACAACCAACTAGCGGTAATGCGAACACGACTAACGCAAGTAAACTCATAACTAATTTTTTATTAAACATATAAACACTCCTCGTATAAAATTTGTACACTCTCGATTTGATTGAATTACTGATCATTGATTAAACGGGCCGATGGGATAATTCACCAGGCGCCAGATATAGTTCAGCTACATGAAGACCGTCACTTGTCTTCCAAGAAGGGTAGCGCTTCCAATTATCAATCTCATGTCCCACGATAATATTGTCGATATTACCATTTGCCAATTCAATAATCTTATCGATACTTCTCATCATATTTAATTGGGAACCAAACCCTAAGCCTAATGGCACATATACACCGTCATTACCAATACCCGTAATATTCTCGCGAACATAGGCCAGATCACCTGCCGCAATCCATCTCTCGACAACATCATTAACCGTATTATCAATAATGATTGCTTGAGCTGCGAATGTATGTCCGTCATACTCTGGGTGAAGATGAATACCTGGTAGAATGTTAGCAGACTCCCCTTCAACAAGGGTCATCCTTCCATCCTTCACCTTGTTCATTGCATTAATGATGTTACCAGGATTGAGAGCCAGCATCATGCTTCCAAACTTTCGATCCAATGACATCGCCCACATCCACCCCGTCAATTCTTTACTCTGAAGATAGAAATGAGCATTAGGGAATGCATCCAGATTATCTATGTGATCATAATGCGCATGAGTGATAAAAATCGTATCGATATCTTCTGGCGTTAACTCGATCTTGGCAAGAACTTTATCGGGCGGCTGCCAATCGACTACATCATCTCTTATCAATAACTGTTGGGTATAACTGTCTGCATTATTAGTGCCAACATCGATGAGAATATTGTGCCCCTCTCCTTTCAAAGCGATGTAGGTAAAAGTAAGCTCTCGTGTTCCTTTGTTGTGCTGCCCTGCCAGAACACTGCTTATGGGTTGTGTCGGAACGTGGGCGTATTCCAACAACCAGATCGAATATACTGCCACTTTAATCCCCCTTTAAAAAATTCAATTCAGTAATGTATCCGGTTCCATTAATATATCCGCATTTACACCCCCCATTTCAACTATTATCCACCCAAAAACTTATAATGAAACGATAATACGTAATTTCTAAGTGAAAATCCCCTACAATAAAGGATCCATAATGTAACCGGTTACGTAATATCGAGTAATTCATGAGGCTTTACCCGATTTTGTTTGCTCTAATCTCTATGAACGAACCTCTCTGAACCTTTACATTTCAACTCTGCGTTGAGCGTTATCCGCTTTGTTGCACTACCTTGATTTTCCCTCTTATCGAAGCGTTCCAGCAGCATCTCCATTGCTATACGACCCATCTCAAAGGTAGGACGAGCTATGACTGTTATTTGCATATTGAAGATTTCCAACAATTCAATTTCATCAAATCCGACCAGAGCCATATCCTCCGGAATCTTCAAACCCTGCTCGGAGAGAGCTTTTATACAGCCTAACGTCATCATGTTATTACAGGTGAATATCGCAGTAGGCCTGTCCTCGATCTCCAGAAGTTGACAAGTCAGTTCATAACCGCTTTCAAGCTTGAAGTTCCCGTGTAATATGTAATCCTCCCTCACGGTAAGCCCGCCCATCGCCATAGCTTTCATATAACCACCAAGCCTGTCTCGTCCGGGCTTCGAATCCGTCGAGCCTGCTATTACCGCTATTTTCTTGTGCCCATTCTGTATCAGCGCGGTCACACCATCGCTTGCACCCTGTACATTGTCAATAAAAACACCGTCAAAGTTGGAATATTTCACATCTCTTCCTACTAGAACTATGGGTATTCCGAGGTTCTCCAGAATCGAGAGATACTCCCCATTAAACTCGTTATTATCTGATGCCGGACCTATAATTATGCCCCTGATTCGATGATCCTTGAGCATGCGGAGAGAATTCTTCTCCTTCTCCGTATCTTCATTGGTATCACATAGGAGGATATTCAGGTTATGCTCATCCGCGAGCATGCTTACCCCTTTAATTACATCGCCAAAAAAAGGATTGTTGATATCAGGAACCACGACACCTATCGTCTTTGTTTCATTCTTCGATAAGCTTCTGGCGACTTCATTGGGCGCATACCCCATCTCTTTGATGATTTTAATGACATGATCTCGTGTCTTAGGCTTCACCGTATCCGAGTTATTGATTACCCTGGATATTGTGGCACATGACACCCCTGCCCTCTTGGCGACTTGTCTTATTGTAACTGCCATAAATATCTCCTCATCATTAATGTAACCGGTTACTAAATAATAAATCACCTTCGAAAAAATTTCAATACTTTTAATTAAAAAAATTATGACTCTCAGTGGTGTTGGTATGGAAGAAGTGTAGGTTGCCAAAAGCAAGCGCTTCCCATATCATCAATATAAGGGTGTGTCGAAGAAAATCGTGGATGTTCCTCCCGAACAATACCGTTCGGGATTCGAACATATGAATGAACTAGGGGGATGAGTCAAATGAAAGAGAAGGAAAGGAAGCATTTTCAAGAAATGACAGCTCGCTTGTTCCAG